>NZ_JAUBTI010000026.1:51542-51639 GCF_036702415.1 Microcoleus sp. D3_18a_C4
CGGAAAAATCAGTGCGAGCATCTTGCTCGCGGGAAAGATTTACGGTCGGAAAAATCAGTGCGAGCATCTTGCTCGCGAGGAAAAAATCAAGGTTGGC
>NZ_JAUBTI010000026.1:51739-74636 GCF_036702415.1 Microcoleus sp. D3_18a_C4
CGCGAGCGAGACGCTCGCACTGTTTCGACAACAGGAAAAAATCAAGGTTGGCCGCGAGCGAGACGCTCGCACTGTTTCGACAACAGGAAAAAATCAAGGTTGGCCGCGAGCGAGACGCTCGCACTGTTTGTAAAATCAAACATTTTCCCAGAAAAAAGGATATTTTTGAGGTGTATCTGACAAGTTGGCTTTGACAGGATTTTGTTTGATATATTCCCACGTATTGATAAAATTTTGGCGGTTGCTAATAATTTCATCGTGTCGCCCATCTTGCCAAACTTTACCGATATGCTTCATTACTTTAGGAATTTCTTTAGAACTGAAACCTTTAATACTGTGAAGAAGACTACCAATTGACCAGTATTGCAAGTCAGATTTACGAAAAGGCTGAAGCAATAAATGTACATGATCTGGGATAATAACGGCAGCGAATAGTTGATATCTTTTGTTGTGAAAGTGCAAGGTAGAATCTAGAACAACTTGTCGAGCTTCGGGAGTTAATTCTAGTCTTTCCCAGGTAACGAATGTTATGAAATAGATATCTTTGGGTAGGGGTAATTGAAGGAATTGCTGTTTGAATGACATGGATTTGCCTCAAATTTATTAGGGTTTTGATAGAGTGCGAGCATCTTGCTCGCGAGGTAAAAATTGCGGTCGGAAAAATTCAGTGCGAGCATCTTGCTCGCGAGGTAAAAATTGCGGTCGGAAAAATTCAGTGCGAGCATCTTGCTCGCGAGGTAAAAATTGCGGTCGGAAAAATTCAAGGTTGGCCGCGAGCGGGACGCTCGCACTGTTTCGAGAAGAGGGAAAATTCAAGGTGAGCCACGAGCGAGACGGTCGCACTGTTTACCAATCTTGGCTGCGTAGCCGACGACCCGCTAAGGCCCGCACTTGCTCTTCTGCGTCGGAAACTGCAAGCGATCGCAACAACGGCACAACTCCCGGATTTTCGGGATAATGTTCGATAATCGCTTCGAGTGCTGTAAATCTGGGATTGTAAGGAAAAGAACCGTTTTGATTGTCAGGATCGCTCAAAGTTCGATCGCGCAAAAACTCAAACATTCCCGGCTCGTCTTTCCATCCCCGCATTAACTCTACCAGGGCGATCGCCCGCACCTGCGAATCTTCATCCTTTTGAGCTCTACTTTTGAGCCACTCGAAAGTTTGAGACTGATTTGTTCGCCCCCGGGCTAACTTTTGCAAAGCGATTTGCCTGACAGCGGGACTCTCATCGCCCTCTGCTTGAGCCTCCAGCAGCATCCAAGTTTCAGGATTGTCTGGCCAGTTGTAAGCGAGTTCAAGCACCGCCGCTTGCCGCACCAGCGCTTCCCCAGAATCGAGCTGAATTTTCAGCCAAGACAAGGTTTCCGGGTGGTCGGGCCACCCCCGCACGATCGATCGCACTAGCACGCTCAGCAGGTGAGAATCATGCTCCAACTCGACCCGGCTTTTGAGGAAAGGCAGCGTCTCGCCCCGGTGAGACCAGCGTTTTGCGATCTCTTCCACCGCAGTTTCTCGGACGTTGAGGTGTCTGTCTGACGCGGCGAGATTTTGCAACCAGCCAAAGACTTCGAGACTTCCTGACGCCACTGCGGCGACAGCCTCCACTACTACTTGCCGCACAGTCCAGTAATCCTCGGAATCAGCTATTTTTTGCAGCAGGGGCAGGGTTTCTGGGTGGTCGGGCCAACCTGCGGCTATCTGTTGTAGGGCTATTTCTCGCAGGTCGGCGTCGCGATCGCCCAATGCTATATTTTTCAAAAAAGTCAGAGTTTCGGGGTTCCCGGGCCAGCCAGAGGCAATTGCTTGCACTGCTGAGCGCCGGACGCTCGAACTCGCGTCGGACTCGGCTTGAGTTTTCAGCAGCGGGTAAATGTCTGGTTCGTCGGGCCAGTGCGAGGCCAATTCTTCTAAAGCTGCTGTCCGCACTTCTTTACTGCTGTCGGATTCGGCTAGGGTTTTCAGCAGCAGGCCAACGTCGGCTGCGGCGGGCCAGCCCGCTGCCAACTCCCGCACCGCTACGGTTCGCAGGATAGAACTTCCTGTCTGGGCCAGGTTTTTGAGCAGGGAGGCCGTGCCTAAAAGGCTGTGCCAACCTCTGGCTATTGCTTGCCACGCTGCGACTCGCACTCCCAAATTTTCGTCGGATTCGGCGGCGGTTCTCAGCAGCAGCAAGGTATCTGTGCGATCGGGCCAATTAGAGGCTAATTGTTCGAGTGCTGCGGTGCGAACTGCGGGACTTCGATCGAACTGAGCCAAGGCAGTCAGCAGCGGCAAGGTATCGCTCGTGTCTGGCCAACCAGAAGCCATTTCTCGCACACAGGTCGATCGCACTGCCCAGCTTGGATCTGATTTGGCGAGGTTTTTGAGCATCAGGTAAATTTCTGGCTGGTCTGGCCAACCACGGGCTATTGCTTCGACTGCTGTGGATCGGACTTCGCCACAGTCGGTGGAGTGAGCGAGTATTTTCAGCCAGGGCAGGGTTTGCGGGTCGTTTTTCCAAGTTTGGGCGATCGCCGCGATCGATCGATTGCGAATTTGATAAGTTTCCTGCAATTCTTGAGCGCTTTGATAAAGAATCAGGAAACCCGTACCGTATTGCGATAACTTTTTTAAAGCGTTTAACAGTTTTTTGGCGGTTTTTTTATTAACATCATTTTTAACTTTTAACAGGCATTGCGCTGCTAAAAACAAATTAATAAATTTTTCTTGTTGACCGTTCTGATCTGTGAGATATTCTATAATTTGGCTCGCTGTTTCTTTGTCGAGCTTAGCTGCAATTTCTCTGAGGACTTCGTGCAAAGATTCGTCCCGCCAGTGCTGGCCGAAAACTTGTATGTTGAGTTCGCCCCAAGTCAGTTGACCGATTTTGAGTTGGGCATGGATTAACTCTGCTACAGTCTGGGGATTATTTTCGGAAACAAGTTTTTTTAACAACATACCGATACCCTGCCCCTTAAGTTTGTTTGCATTGACCATCCTCGCATCAGCTCGGATATTAGTTGAGATTTTTTTGAGCGATGCTGGAGTATGGAACCAATCGACTCTATTTTATACGAAAAATACTGAGTCGGGAGGGCCCCAATGCAAAACCCGCCAGCACCCACAGGAATGTTAGGTGTTGGCGGATGGCGATCGAATAATTAAGCCGCTGAATCTAACTAACAGCTACTTGGACGCGAGCGGCTACAACCCGAACCGCAAAAGTAGGAATCTTTACCGTTTCATCATCCAGACATTGCCCGGTAGTGAGACTAAAGTTTTGCTTGTAAATGGGAGAAGCAACTTTGAGAGTGCCGTTGCGATCGCCCACAATTCCCCGCGACAAAACAAAAGCTTTACTAAACGGGTCGTAATTGCTAAGCGCATAAACTTCATCTCCGTTTCCCACTCGGAAAATCGCCACTTGTTCGCCTTTAACTAAAGCGCAAACTCCAGTATAAGGGGCGATCGCATCCAGAGAACACACATCTACCCAAGTTGTTACTGTATCGGAAACTTGTAATGATTGAACCATCTTCTTTTCCTGTTAGTTTACTTCAATCTCGTTCCCAGTCTCCGGCTGGGAACGTAGGTTTCGAGGCTCTGCCTCGCCTCGCGGAAGGAGGCAGAGCCTCCCGGAATTCATTCCCAGGCAGAGCCTGGGAACGAGATTCTTGCTCCCTCCCCTGATTCCAATCTCGTTCCCACTGTCCGGCTGGGAGCGTAGGTTTCGAGGCTTTGCCTCGCGTTTTGAGGCTCTGCTTTCTTTTCCTGTTAATTTACTTCAATCTCGTTCCCAGTCTCCGGCTGGGAGCGTAGGTTTCGAGGCTCTGCCTCGCCTCGCCGAAGGAGGCATAGCCTCCCGGAATTCATTCCCAGGCAGAGCCTGGGAACGAGATTAATACTCTTGTCCCCCCCTTATTAAGGGGGGCTAGGGGGGATCGATTATTCCGAAACTCCAGCGAGAGCCTTTTCATGTTCGTTAGCCGGCCGCGTTTGTCCCCGTTCCGCAACACGAACAATACTCGGATCGGGCAAATCGGAATTCACAAAATGCTGGAATCGCTGCACCTTTTGTGGGTCTTCAATCGTCGTTTTCCACTCACATTGATAAGTATTCACTAAATGTTCCATCTGCGCTTCTAATTCAGCACAAATTCCCAGAGAATCCTCAATTATTACCTGTTTCAAGTATTCAATCCCGCCCTCAAGTTTGTTCAACCAAGTAGCAGTGCGTTCCAATCTGTCTGCCGTGCGGATGTAGAAAACCAAGAATCGATCGATATACTTAATCAGCGTTTCCTTATCGATATCCGTCGCCAGCAAAACCGCGTGTTGTGGCTTAATGCCGCCATTGCCACACACGTACAAATTCCAACCATTCTCTGTCGCAATTATCCCAAAATCCTTGCTTTGAGCTTCGGCGCATTCGCGAGTGCAACCAGAGACAGCAGATTTGAGCTTGTGGGGCGATCGCAAACCACGATACCGCAATTCAACTTCGATCGCCAAACTCGTAGAATCCTGCACCCCAAAGCGGCACCAAGTGCTACCCACACAAGATTTGACAGTACGCAGAGCCTTACCGTAAGCGTGTCCCGACTCAAATCCCGCATCAATCAACCGACGCCAAATATGCGGCAATTGATCCACACGAGCTCCAAACAAATCAATCCGTTGCCCGCCAGTAATCTTAGTATAAAGCCCAAAATCCCTGGCAACTTCCCCCAAAACAATCAACTTATCGGGAGTGATTTCTCCCCCCGGTATTCGCGGCACCACCGAATAAGTACCGTCGCGCTGAATGTTGGCCAAAAAGTAATCGTTCGTATCTTGCAAACCAACGTGAGACTTCTCTAAAATATGGTCATTCCAAGTAGAAGCCAACATCGAACCAACAGCAGGCTTGCAAATTTCGCAACCCTTACCTTTGCCGTGTCTTGCAATCAACTCCTCAAAGGTTTTAATCTCTTGAGAACGCACTAAATGGTACAATTCTTGACGAGAATATTCAAAATGTTCGCAAAGATTATTTTTGACTGCAAACCCAGCTTTCTTCATCTCCGACTTGAAGATATCTGTCACTAAAGGCACGCAGCCACCGCAACCCGTCCCCGCTTGAGTGCATTTCTTGACGCTGGCAACATCGGTTAAATTATAATCGCGAATCGCTGCACAAATCTGCCCTTTGGTAACATTATTGCAAGAACAAATTTGAGCCGAATCCGGCAAACTGTCTACTCCAAAGCCGGCCGGTGATCCCCCTTCTCGCGGTGGCATTAACAAATCTTCGGGATGCGGCGGCAGAGCAATTTCATTTTGCATGAATTGCAGCAAAGTGCCGTAAGCCGAAGCATCTCCTACGAGAATTCCGCCTAAAATTCGGCTGCCGTCTTGATTTAAAACTAATTTTTTGTAAATGCCTTGGAAGGTGTCAGTGACAACAATTTCTTTAGCATCGCCCGACTTGGGAAAAGGCTCTCCAAAACTAGCAACATCCACCCCCAATAATTTGAGTTTAGTGGACATATCCGCACCTGTAAAAGTGCTTGTGGGACGGGCATCTTGCCCGTCATCCGCTGCACGGCTCAAAATATCTGCTGCTACACTTGCCATTGTATACCCAGGCGCAACTAAGCCGTAGATGCGATTTTGATAAAGGGCGCATTCTCCGATCGCATAAATGTCAGGATCGGAGGTTTGGCAGCTATCATTAATCAAAATGCCACCGCGTTCTCCTACTTCTATACCGCAACTTCTAGCAATTTCGTCGCGGGGGCGAATGCCAGCAGAAAAGACAATCATATCTGTTGCCAATTCCGAACCGTCAGCAAACAGCATTTTAGTAACTTTGCCATCTTCGCTAACAATTTCGGTGGTAGATTTGCTGGTATGAACAGAAACCCCCAACTCTTCTATTTTGCTGCAGAGAATCGCACCGCCAATTTCGTCAACTTGCACGGGCATCAGCCGCGATGCAAACTCAACAACGTGAGTTTTTAGACCCATATTTTGCAGAGCATTAGCACATTCTAGACCTAACAAACCGCCGCCAATCACTACACCTGTTTTGCAATTTTTAGCGTAATCTGACATCGCTTCCAGGTCGTCAATTGTTCGGTAAACAAAAGTTCCTGTAGCGTCTTTGCCTTTAATTGATGGCACAAATGGATAGGAACCGGTCGCGAGAACAATTTTGTCGTATGGGACTTCTACACCGTTGGCTGAAGAGACTATTTTGTGTTCCCGGTTAATGGCGACTGCTTTGTCGCCGATATAAATTTGGATGCCGTTTTCTTGATAAAATCCCGGTGGAACTAAAGATAAATCTCCCGCTGTTTTGCCAGAGAAAAATCCGCTGAGGTTTACGCGATCGTAAGCAACGCGCGGTTCTTCACAAAAAGTAATTAAATTCCAGTGTTTGGCAGCATCCGAGCTCACCATTAACTCCAGGAACTTGTGACCTACCATGCCATTGCCGATTACAATGAGGTTTTTTTTGGCTGTCATTAGAATCTCTTTTATCCCGTTTATCAGTCGTTGGGTTAATTAATATAAGACTTTATTATAAACTTTTGTACTTATATATACAAAAAATGGAGATTTATGCAATTGTCGAATACTTCCGATTGCATTTTTGCATGATGTGTGCGATCGACTTAAGTAGGTGCGTCAGTCGATTTTAGATTTTAGATTTTAGATTTTAGATTTTAGATTTATATCATGTCAGGTCGATTACCCGAAATCAGGTAGGGGCGGGTAAACCTGCCAATATCTGCCAATAATTGACAATCTCAAAAACCCGCCCGGCCGGGATATTATGGTCAATCGATCAGACATGATATTACTCGACCGTTAAGTAGGGTGCGTCACGTCTTTTTGACAAAACGATTAACATTTTTACTGTGACGCAGCTTACAGTTTTCTAATTTTTAATTATTATTTAAGCTCCCATGCCCGAATACTGCTTCAAGCCCTGCCGCCAAAGCCAGCGATTCCACACAAAAAACACCGCACTCCAACCCAACATTACCAACAAACCGCGGCCTAGATCTACGGGCAATCCGATCAAGATTGAAGCGGGAAAATGAATCAAATAAGGAAAAGGCGTCCACAAAACTACTTCGCGCACGGGTGCGGGAAACACTTCTAGCGGCGCGACAAGTCCCGATAAAAATAGGTAAATTAGAAACCAGAATTGCTCGATCGCACTTGCCCTTTCCAGCCAAAAAGCAAACAGCGCAAAGGTATACTGTATCAAGAACCGCAAGCAAAAAGCCAAGACGATAACCAACAAAAACAGCAAAAACCTGCCCAAACTCGGCAGCCAAAAAGACTGCGGGTAAAGTGCAAAAAACAGCAGCGCTAATCCGCATACAAACGGCAGCCTCGCAAACCTTTCGGAAACGTGAGATGCGAAGTGGTGCCATACAGGATCGAGAGGCTGCAACAATCTATTAGATAGCCTGCCTTGCACTACTTCCTTTTCAAACTCCCAAATCACCCAAACTACATTTGTTTGCCGGACAATGAAAGCCGCTAAAAAATAACGGGCAAAGTCGATCGCATTCAGCCCAAATTGACCAGTTTCGGCCGCCTGCATCCAGACGCCCATCAAGATAAACGGCAAAGCTCCCGACAGCGCCCACAAAAACAATTCCGCCCGGTATTCGAGCATATAAGCGTAGTAGGTAACTAGCAAAGTTTTAGCAATTCTCACAATTCTGTTCATATCAATTGTAGATTGAATTTTTCGGTGTTAGCAACGGGCAAGATGCCCGTTCCACAAAAACACTAAATCTCTAGTGGAACAGGCATCTTGCCTGTTCAATTTTTCGGTGTTAGAAACGGGCAAGATGCCCGTTCCACACCACATTGAAACTTTAGTGGAACAGGCATCTTGCCTGTTCAATTTTTTGGTGTTAGCAACGGGCAAGATGCCCGTTCCACACAACATTGAAACTTTAGTGGAACAGGCATCTTGCCTGTTCAATTTTTCGGTGTTAGCAACGGGCAAGATGCCCGTTCCACAAAATATTGAAACTTTAGTGGAACAGGCATCTTGCCTGTGCAATTTTTCGGTGTTAGCAACGGGCAAGATGCCCGTTCCACAAAATATTGAAACTCTCGTGGAACAGGCATCTTGCCTGTTCAATTTTTCGGTGTTAGCAACGGGCAAGATGCCCGTTCCACACAACATTGGAACTCTAGTGGAACAGGCATCTTGCCTGTGCAATTTTTCGGTGTTAGCAACGGGCAAGATGCCCGTTCCACACCACATTGAAACTTTAGTGGAACAGGCATCTTGCCTGTTCAATTTTTTGGTGTTAGCAACGGGCAAGATGCCCGTTCCACACAACATTGAAACTTTAGTGGAACAGGCATCTTGCCTGTGCAATTTTTCGGTCTTAGCAACGGGCAAGATGCCCGTTCCACAAAATATTGAAACTTTAGTGGAACAGGCATCTTGCCTGTTCAATTTTTCGGTCTTAGCAACGGGCAAGATGCCCGTTCCACACAACATTGGAACTCTAGTGGAACAGGCATCTTGCCTGTTATGGAGAATGAAGCCAGCCAAAAACATTAAACTTTTCCCGTGCGAAAAACTCGACCAATTACCTCTTCAATTGGCGGATCGGTAACAGTCAAATCTATCACGTCCAAGTCCGCCAAAATCTTCGCCACGCTCACCGTCAGCTCTTCCCTTTTCACCAAAAACCGCACCGATTGTCCCTCAATAGATTCTACCTCCCCGTAAGCAAAAGCACTATCTTTTGCCAGCGGCTTAGCTAATTTTACCTGAACTTCCCGATAAGGTGCAAACCTGTCGAGCAATCCGTCCAAACTGCCATCATAAACTAATTGCCCTTCATGGATTAACAAAACGCGCTTGCACAAAGCAGTAATGTCAGCCATGTAATGGCTCGTCAATAGCACCGTTGCTTGATAGCGCTCGTTATATTCTCGCAGAAATTGCCTGACGCTAAACTGTGCGTTTATATCCAAACCTAAAGTCGGTTCATCTAAAAATAATACCTCCGGCTGGTGCAGCAGCGCCGCCATCAATTCAGCTTTCATGCGTTCGCCTAAAGAAAGCTTTCGTACCGGCTGATTTAACTTGCCTTCTAGTGACAGCATCTCTGTCAATTCTCCGACTCGCCGCCGATAATCTGCATCGGGAATGCCGTAGACAGCGGCATTGATTCGCAGAGAGTCAAGCACAGGTAAATCCCAAATTAACTGCTGTTTCTGCCCCATTACTAAGGTGATTTTTTGCAGAAAATCTGCTTCGCGACGGAAAGGAGTACGATCGCACACTCTCACAGTACCCGCAGACGGATAAATCAAACCCGTCAGCATTTTCAGCGTAGTAGTTTTGCCCGCACCGTTAGCACCTAGAAACCCCACGACTTCCCCCGGTTCAATACTGAAAGAAACGCCCTCAACTGCTTTGATATTGCGGTAAGTGCGACTAAAAAAATGTCGCACTGTTCCTTTAAGCCCCGGTTCTTTAATCGCTACCGGATAAACTTTGCTCAAGTCTTCAACTAAGATAATTGGCATCGGCTCAAATTTTAACTTTTATTTTAATCTAGGGTATTTCCATCAGGCTTGTGCCAAGATGGAGCGATCGAGCTGTCTAGTAGGGTGCGCCAGCGATTGCTCGATCGCGAGTCAGGAAGTAACTCTGTTCTGGCGCACCCTAATAAGCTGTAGAATATTGCACAATATCCATGCTCACATCGCATCAAGTTTACAAATATGGTACTCACACCAGATAATTCAGGCATCTCTCGTTTGGTAGGAGACAATTCTCCTGAAAATATTACACTTGCACCAGGACAACTTGCTAGTTTTCCTGGGGGACTTTGGATGGTGGGCGGCAATGATACTGTCAGGGGTTCGTCAGATGCAGAACGGATTTTCGGCAACGATGGTAAAGACAGTCTGTTAGGCGGTGTCGGCAATGATTCTATTTACGCCGGCAAAGATGATGACGATGTTTTGGGAGAAACTGGCGACGATTTCTTGACAGGAGATAGAAATAGCGATTTCCTTGATGGGGGTGCGGGAAATGATTTGTTGCGCGGAGGACAAGGTGTTGATTTGTTAGTGGGCGGAGACGGTAATGATACTTTAATTGGCGACAGAGATGTGGATATTTACCAAGGTGGTGGGGGGAGCGATGTATTTGTTTTTAGAGTCGATCAAGCGGGCATCCGAGTAGTTGGAATTGAAGTTCCTGACGCGGCAATTGTGGATTTTGATAAGTCTAGCGATTCGATTGGAATTAGTGTGGCATTTACCAGCAGCAATATCTCTTTGGAACAGGTAACTTATAGCTTGAACGATCCGAGACTGCTGCTGATCAATCCTGCAACTATAGCGGGGGGAACGAGTTTGTTAGCCAAGGGTGGCATCTCGCAGCGAAGTCTAGATCCCGATGGCAACGGCCGTGTAGAAGCTACTAATATTAGATTCGGTGTTACTAATGCTTTGTTGGGTACTGTGTTGAACGTGACCCCAGCCGATTTAAACGGTCGTTTTATTAATGCTAATTCTTTGCTTTAATTCGTTGCTTATATATCTCTAGTAGGGTGCGCTAGGCGCACCTTACCCATTACCCATTATCTAACTCACCGTCAAAACTGCGCGATAGCGCACTTGATTGTCGCGGACTTTCTGGATTGCTTCATTCGCTTGTGCGATCGCAAAAACTTCGACAATCGGCTCAATCTCAAACTTCTCTGCAATTGCCAGCATTTCATTAATCATAGCGCGACCGCCGATGAGAGAACTCACAATTCGGCGTTGCTTCATCAGCAGCGAAAATAACGGAATGCTCAAAGGTTCGTCGGGAACTCCCACAAAAGCAAGCGCACCGTTAGAATCGAGAAAATCAATGTACGGAACCCAATCTAAAGCAGCAGGAACAGTGCTCAACAAAATATCTAATTTGCTGCTGGGGGCTTGAGGAACTTCACCTTTTCCTACTACAATAGCTTCGTCCGCTCCCATTTTATGTGCAAATTCTGCCTTATCTTGGGAAGTAGTAAAAACTGTAACGCGGTTGCCTAATTTTTTCGCAAATTGCACCGCCATGTGTCCCAAACCGCCGATGCCGAGAATTCCAATTTCTTGCCCGGAACTCATCCCCGCATTTCGCAAACCGGCGTAAACCGTAATTCCGCCGCACAACAGCGGCCCCGCTACGTTGGAATCGATGCCTTTGGGAATAGGAAAAGCAAAGCGGGAATCTACCATCAAATAATCGGCAAAACCGCCCGGCCCTGTAACAATTAATCCCTGGTTTTCATCGCAGAGATTTTCGTTACCCCGCAAGCAGTCGCGGCACTGCAAACAAGACGACCTTTGCCAGCCGACACCAACGCGATCGCCCACTTTTAAATGAGTCACTTGCGGCCCTATTTCTGCCACTTCTCCGATAACTTCGTGGCCCGGAACGAGGGGATATTTTGATTGACCCCAGTCATTGTCAATCATGTGCAAGTCAGAGTGACAAATGCCGCAGGCTAAAACTTTGATAATACATTCATGTACTTTTGGAGGGGCGACATCGAATTTGTATTCTTCAAGCAATCCGCCTGTTTTTGTAACTGCAAGTGCTTTGATTTGCATGGTGTATGTCCTGGTTTGTTTGCCATTATTATAGTGTTCGGGCGGCTTTCACAGTCTCTTTCTTTAGTTGTATATATTCCGGTGAACATATCCCTAGGACTGATGCGCGTTACTAATAATTTGTCTGGTGCTTGTGGCGCACCTTACCAATTAGCAATTACCAATTAGCAATTACCAATAAGTCTCACAACTTGCCCTTTTCCATTGCCCACTGCATCAAACCGGGGAACAAACGATAAGCTTCCGACGCTACAAAAGCAGGGCCGACGGTAACTTCTGCACGCTGATTTTTCACAGCATCCCAGATAGCTTTAGCAATATCTTCTGGCTGAGTTGCCCACTCAGATTTCAGCATTTTGCTCATTTGCTGACGGCGCAATTCGACTGCGGGTTCGTCTCGATCGCGAAATTGAGCTCTTTCTAAAAAATCGCTGTTAATCAGGCCCGGATGCACGGCGCAAACGTGAATACCTTGAGGCGCTAATTCCAATCGCAAAGTTTCTGTTAAACCGGTTACTGCATATTTGCTGGCACAATAAGCAGTCATTTGAGGCAAAGGCATTTTGCCACCAATGGAACCAACATTGACTATTGTCCCGGTTTTTCGTTCCAAAAAATGTGGCAATATTTCTTGAATTGTGTTAACGCAGCCCCAAAAATTGGTATTCATTAATTGCTGCCAGTCTTCGGAGGTAGTGTGCTCGATCGCCCCCGTGAGACAAATGCCAGCATTGTTAACCAAAACATCGATGTTGCCGCAGGCATCTAGGGCTTTTTGGACGATCGCCCGCACTTGGTGAATGTCGCCAACATCCCCCGGAATAGCTACAGCGGAAGTGCCTTCTCGCTGCACTTGAGCCGCTGCTGCTGCCAATCTCTCTGGCTGGCGAGCTACCATAACTACATCGTAACCTTTACTTGCAAATAAAATTGCTGTTGCTTTGCCGCTTCCTTGAGAAGCGCCTGTAATCAAAACTGTAGGAGCCATAGATAGTTCTAAATTGTAAGTGGAGAAATCGTTCCCGGCGGTATTGAAACTATAACAGAGGTAATCTAATTTTAGGCACGCTCTACATTAATATTTCTTGAGTATAGCAATTTTCTGTGATTTGCGATGAGGCTTTTTTAAACTCACATCTTGCACCATTCTCAAGAACGGGCTCTCCGGCCCGTTCCACAAAAGATAAATTTTCTTGTGGAACAGGCATCTTGCCTGTTCATAAAAGCCTTATTGAGAATGGTGCAACATCTCAGTTTTAACGAACCGCGAAGGCGCGTTAGGCGAAGCCGCGCGTAAGCGCTAGGACACGAAGGAAGAGAGAAGAGGAGAGGAGAAGAAGAGAAGAGAAATTATTCATAATTTGTGCGAAAATTGCTTTGTAAATTTTCCCAATGCCCAATGCCCAATACCTAAAAAATGAATCTTCCGAAACAAGCGCCGAATTGGTCGATCGCCCTAGTGTTAATTATCGGCGTTTTAGCCGTCTCAACTTCCTCAATCTTAATTCGGCTGGCTAACTTTTCAGCAGGGGCGGGCGGTTTGGGTTTCAGTCTGGTACTCGCGGCCTCTCGTCTGACTTTATCTGCTTTAATTCTGCTTCCGGCTTGGCGGAAAATTCAGTGGAACGCCCTGCAACCGGGAGCTCGGCGCTATGCTGCTACTGCGGGTTTGTGTCTCGCCCTGCATTTTGCCCTCTGGATAACCTCACTTTCTTATACTTCGATCGCCGCCTCGACTGCCCTCGTCACCACTAATCCTGTCTGGGTAGCGCTTTTGTCGCGTTTCTGGTTCGGCGAAAAACTCAGCAAAATGTCGATCGCTGGCATTACTATAGCCCTGACTGGGGGAATGGCGATCGCTGGTGGGAGTGCGGGCGCAGCTAATGCCGGCAGCAGCCAACTGCTAGGCGATTTCCTTGCTCTGGCTGGTTCCTGGGCTGTCAGCTTGTATTTGCTGCTGGGGCGGGAAGCTCAGCGGCGGGGACTGGGAATTGGTGGCTATATCGCGATCGCCTATACTGTTGCTGCGATCGTCCTGCTGCCTCTCCCCTTCGCCTTCGGCACTACTTATACTAATTACCCCGACATTGTATATTTTTATATTTTGTTAACGGCCGCTGTGCCTCAGTTAGTCGGCCACACTATTTTGAACTGGGCTGTAATGCAGATTTCCCCAACTCTGGTAACTCTTGCCATCTTGTTTGAACCGGTGGCGGCGAGTTGGTTGGGTTATTTGCTGTTTGGGGAAATGCCGGGGCCGGCGGTACTCGCAGGTGCTGCGGTGCTGCTGTTGGGGGTAGCAACCGCTACCGTCGGAGCAAAAAAAATTACTGTCAACACTTAAGAGTTAACAGTTTTCGACATTGCCACTACAGTTGCCGTGAGTCAGAATAAAACAAATTAGGGCTTAAAAACCCCAATAACTCATCAGTTAAATATCAGTTCCAAACTATCAAATGTCTGAGTAATGACTAATGACTAATGACTAATGACTAATGACTAATAATACTCGGCTGCCTTTCGGAGAATAAAATTATGCTGCCAGAACAACTACAGCGGATCATCGGCTACTTTATCGAAGAAGCCACAGAACAGAGCCAAATTATCGAACAAGGCTTGCAGGACCTGCAAAACACCGTGGCAGCTCCCCAAAGAATACACCAGCTCATCCGAGCCTCGCACTCGATTAAAGGGAGAGCAGCTATGCTCGGATTTAGCAGCATTCAGCGCATTGCTCATCGGTTGGAGGATTATTTAAAGCTGCTGAGAGAATGTCCGATCGCCATTGATAGCAGGCTACAATCGCTCTTAACCGAAGTTTTTGATATTTTAGCAGCCCTCGTGTCCAAGGTTTCTAAGGGTTTTGGGCTCAACCACGAAGACGCAAGCCAAATGCTCTCCCTCGCCGAACCGGTTTTTGACGAACTCGACGCTTACCTGAGAGTGCGAATTCCCACTCGCCTGACTCTGAGAGCTACTACGGACGAACATATTCACGTTTTCTCCGGTTACTGCACCTCCCTGAGCGAATTTTCCTCGGCTATCGCTTCGCGCGTCGGTTTGCTCGGAGGCACTATTACCCGCCACGAGCAGGATAGCCAGGGCATACGCCTTTGTGTTGACATTTACCTGCCGCCTTACACCAGGATCGAAAACATCCGCCAAGGTGTCGAACTATCCGGTGCTATTATCGGGAATGTTCAGACGCAGCGCGACTTTTCGCTGCTGGCGAATGCGGATTATCCGGTTTACCAAAGTGCGATCGAACCTCCCGCAATTTGCATCGGATGCCGCTACTATTACGGCAGAAGCGACGGCGGCTACCTGCTCAACTGCACGATCCATCCCCGCGGCCCGGAAACAGAAGATTGTCGCGATCGCGAACCGGAATAACCCCTGAAAACTCAGCCCTCGGAAGCACGATTTGCCTCCCGAAAAACTCTTCTGAAACCAATATTTTCCCTGAAACTTTTCACATTACCCCCTGCCAAATTCTTTTTGAGTTGCTAGATAACTATATCTGTCTCTCTTAGACAACTAAATCCTTCTTCCTTCTGAAAGCTCCCCTAACAACTGATACCGCAACTCGAATTAATTGCATCATGCTTGCAGGATGAGCGATCGCCCAGACATTGATTGTCAGACAAGTGATTGCCATAACTAGCAAGATGTATGTCGGAGGCATTACTACCCCGATCGCGAACCAGGTAAAAACGTGAAATATCATTGCTGTAGCCCAAAGGGTGGCCACAACCACAGACGCCCAAATTTGCATTCGAGGTCGGTTTAGTCCTGTCAAAATCGCTGTCTGCAAAGTAGTCAGCAAGTTGGCCGGAACTAAAAAGGCACAGATAGCTATGCAGTAGGTATAAGAAAACTCGGTAACTGTATTGAAGTCGATCATCAGTCTAATTGTCGGGCCTGTTGGGTATACTTAAAGAGCTTAGCGTGACTTGACTTTCAGATCTTGTCACCCTTACCTTAACTTAATATTTCAGTAAGTAGGCCGCTCTGGAGACGCATTTCTCTCCCCCTTTTCCAGCAGGCAAAATTTTACCACAAATATTAAAGTTTGGGGGAAATTATTAAACATACTTGAAGAATGGCAACAATTGCTATGATAATTAACATAGGGAAGCGATAGTATAGAAGAGCCAAGTCTGTAAAATATCTAGAAGGCTGAGGCGGCTTGAACAGCAACACATACGGCAGGCTGATTTTCGACTCAATCATTTTTGATGCGCTGATTCTCGGATGATGGATTCTCAGTGTCCGTCAAGGGATCGAGCCGTTATGCGATCGAACAATATGAGATTATTATGGAAAAGCCAATTTGCTCTCAAATCTCAAATCAATAGAACCCTCTAGAAATTTTACAGCGGAAGACAAAGAAAATGGATCTACAAATCACAATTCCCGCACTCGAAGAAGTTGACTTGACAAACTGCGACAGAGAACCCATTCACATATCGGGGCATATTCAGCCACACGGGGTGCTACTTGTTGTACGAGAACCTGAACTAGAAATACTGCAAGTCAGTGAAAATACGCAAGATTTGTTAGGAATTGATGCAGAAAGTGCGATCGGTCAAGATTTGAGCTTATTATTCGATAGAGTTCAACTAGAAAAACTCAATGCCTGTTTGCGAAAGGAAAACTTAAAAACAGTCAATCCCATTAAACTCTCTGTCAAAAAAGCGGGTCAATCTTTAGAATTTGACTGCATCCTTCACCGAGGAGAAGAAGGTTTGATGGTAGAGTTAGAATTATCCACCAGCCCAGAAAACCTTTCTGTTTTTAGCTTTTATCATTCAGTAAGAGCCACGGTTAGCAAAATTCAAAGTGCCAAAAATCTCAAAGAATTATGTCAAATAACAGTAGAAGAAGTCAGGAAAATATCGGGATTTGATAGAGTTATGGTCTATCAATTTGACCGCGAAGGCAACGGGGCTGTAATTGCTGAAGACAAAGCAGAAATGCTGAGTCCTTTCTTAGGATTAAACTACCCCAGCTCAGATATTCCCAAACAAGCCAGACAACTGTATGCGTTAAATTGGCTGAGGTTAATCCCCGATATTAATTATCAACCAGTCCCCCTTGTTTCAGGAAACAATGCTCTTACCAACCAGCCCCTAGACCTGAGTTTCAGCGTGTTGAGGAGCGTTTCTCCCATTCACATAGAATACCTGCAAAATATGGGCGTTGCAGCTTCGATGTCAATCTCGTTAATCAAAGACAAAAAACTGTGGGGATTGATTGCTTGCCACAACTATACACCAAAACACCTCAACTATGAATTGCGCGCCGCCTGCGAATTTATCGGGCAAGTAATGTCTTTAGAACTGCAATCAAAAGAAGGAAACGAAGACTACGACTACCAACTACACTTAAAATCTATTCTCACCAAGATTTTTGAAGACATATCCACGTCCGAAAACTTGTCACAAGTGTTAGTTAAATGTCAGCATAATTTGCTAGAAGCAGTCAACGCCCAGGGAGCAGCAATAGTATTTGGAGACAATTGCTATCGAGTCGGGCAAACACCTCAGGGAGAAGCGCTCAAATACTTAACTCAGTGGGTGCAAAATCACCTAAACAAAGAAATATTTTCCACAGACTCGCTGACCAAATGCTATCCAGAAGCTGAGGAATTTAAAGACACTGCCAGCGGGTGTTTGGCCATAGCAATATCCCCGACTCAGAAAATCTACGTTTTGTGGTTTCGCCCGGAAGTAATTAAAACCGTAAATTGGGCGGGCAACCCCAACAAACCAGTTGAAAAAGATGAAGAGGGCAACCCTCGACTTTCTCCTCGGAAATCCTTCGAGCTGTGGAAAGAAAATGTGAGGTACAAATCGTTGCCTTGGAAACAATGCGAAATAGACGCTGCATTGGAACTGAAAAAAGCCATGATTAATATAGTGCTGTGTCAAGTCGATAAACTCGAAAAATTAAATACAGCACTAGAAGCCTCAGTCGCCAGAGAACGGGAAAAAACTGCTAATTTAAAAACAGCGATGTCCGAGCTTAAGCGGGCGCAAACTCAATTGGTGCAAAGCGAAAGAATGTCAAGTTTGGGACAGTTGGTGGCGGCGGTAGCTTATGAAGTCACTAACCCGATTAACTTCATCTACGGCAATCTTAGCTATGCTAATGAATACAGTCAAAAAATGATCGAGTTATTGCAGCTTTACGATCGGAACTATCCCTCGCCTTCGCCAGAGATTCAAGCACAAATAGAAGCAGTAGAATTAGAGTTCATAGTTGAAGACTTACCGAAGTTGCTGGGTTCAATGAAAGTAGGAGCTAACCGCATCCGCGAGATAGTTCAGTCGCTGCGAAATTTCTCTAGAATTGACGAAGCAGAGATTAAACCCGTTGACATTCACGACGGATTGGACAGCGCTTTGTTGATTTTGAGCAACCGACTCAAACCGAAGCCCGATCGCCCCGCAATTCATCTCATCAAAGAATATGGCTCTCTGCCTTTGGTTGAGTGTTACGCAGTTCAAATAAACCAAGTATTTATGAATGTACTGACAAATGCAATTGATGCTCTCGAAGATGCCTTTGTCAACAATAACTTATCGTCTCACGGCGACGAAGAACAGCCAATTAAGTACGGACAAATTCGGATTGTGACTGAACTTTGTCCCGGAGAAAAAGCCGTAGCAGTTCGGATCAAGGACAACGGTTGGGGCATGGAAGAAAAAGTTTGCCAGAAAATTTTTGAGCCGTTTTTTACCACAAAACAGGTGGGCAAAGGTGCGGGGATAGGTTTGGCGATTAGCCACGAAATTGCGGTAGAACAACACGGTGGCAAATTAACTTGCATTTCCGCCCCCGGAGAGGGAACCGAGTTGATTATTGAGATTCCCTTGAGCCAGACTCCTCCCACACCCATTGTCAAGTGAAAAAAAGTCCGCGCTAGCGAAGCTATCTTCCCGCAGGGGTTCCCGAAGGGTAGGCGAGGAAATCGCCCCAATTCAAAAATCGAAAATTCGATTAAAATACAAAAGCAGCTAAGTAGATTTGAGCCAATTCAGAGGAAGCTAGTATGACTGAAAAAAAAACCGCCCAATGGGATGCCGGCCGGTTTCTCAAAACCTTGGCTTATTTCGGCGTCATTCCCTTCATTGGCAGCATTAGCTGGCTGCAACAACTCTTTGGAAGCAGCAGCCAAACTAAAAAAGACCAACCCAAACTAATACTGGTAGCCGGTGCCACCGGCGGCGTCGGGAAGCGAGTTGTCAAGCGGCTGCAACAGCGGGGATATAGAGTGCGAGCCCTCGTCAGAGATACCAAAAGAGCAACAGAAATTCTCGGCAAAAATGTCGAGTTAGTCGAAGGAGATATCACTCTGGCAGAAACCCTAACACCGTTAGTAACCGAGGGCATAGAAGCAGTTATCTGCTGTACCGGCACAAAAGTTCAACCGGTAGAAGGAGACACCCCAACGCGGGAAAAATACTATCAAGGCATCAAATTTTATATGCCGGAAGTTGTCGATGTTCCCGAAATCGTGGAATACAAAGGCCTCAATAATTTAGTGCAAGCTGTTCGCCGCCAGCTAATTCAAGCAGGCGAAAAAATAATTTTTGACTTCACAAAACCCAGCCAAGATTTAAAAGAAACTTGGGGAGCCCTCGACGACATCGTGATGGGCGGCACCAGCGAAAGTTCTATCCGGCTGACAGACAATACAGCTATCTTCACAGGCAATGTTTCTACCGCCAACTCGGGCGGCTTTGCTTCGGTGCGTACCCGCAACTTTGAGACTCCGCTGAATCTCGCAGGATTTAGCGGCCTCCAACTGCGTGTCAAAGGGGACGGCAAGCGCTACAAATTGATTGTTCGCAACGAAGCTAAATGGGATGGAATTGGGTATTGCTATTCGTTTGATACTGTTTACAATATCTGGATTACTGTCACTGTTCCTTTTGATCAATTAATTCCAGTATTCCGCGCCAAAACTGTCAAAGATGGCTCTAAATTTGATGCCAGCACTATTTTTTCTTTTCAGTTAATGTTGAGCAAGTTTGAATATGATGGCGCGCTCAACCCGAAATTTACACCGGGTATTTTTCAACTGGAGTTAGAATATATTAAAGCTGATGGGGGACAGACTTTGCCGCGATTTGTGATGGTGAGTTCGGCAGGAGTTACCCGCCCTGGCCGCCCTGGAATTAACTTGGAAGAAGAACCGCCGGCAGTCAGGATGAATGATATGTTGGGGGGGATTTTGACTTGGAAGTTGAAAGGGGAAGATTGTGTGCGATCGAGCGGCATACCTTATACTGTTGTCAGACCTTGCGCTTTGACTGAAGAACCGGGAGGCAAAGCTTTAATATTTGAGCAAGGAGACAATATTAGGGGCAAAGTCAGTCGCGAAGATATTGCAGAATTGTGCGTGGAGGCTTTGGAACAACCTCAAGCTTGCAAGGTTACTTTTGAGGTGAAAGAGGGGGAAAATGCCAGTTCTCCCGGAGACTGGCAGGCTTTGTTTTCGGGAGTTAAATAATTATTATTTGTAGGGTCGAAGTCTAGATCCCCCCTAACCCCCCTTAATAAGGGGGGGACAAGAAATCTTTTCCACGACTCAGCGCCGGTGCGCCGAATAGCATCCTACAAATGCGAGTTTTATAACTGGTTCCCAGGCCTTGCCTGTTAACGAGTAAAATTACCAATTACCAATTACTATGCCTTTGACTTTTTTGCGACGAAACCTGACTCCTTATTTGTTTTTGCTACCTGCTTTATTTATTTTGAGTTTGACTGTTTTGTGGCCGGCGGTGCAAGCTTTTTATTTGAGTTTTACCAACTACGAATATGATTTGACTCAAATGCCGCAGTGGGTGGGGTTGAAGAATTTTGAGAGGTTGTGGGGCGATCGAGTATTTTGGCAAACTTTGACGAATACGCTGCTATATCTCACCTGTGTTGTGCCTGTATTGGTTGTTCTACCGTTGGGAATGGCGATTTTGTGCAATCAAAAACTTAAGGGGATGAACTGGTTTCGTGCAGCATACTACACGCCAGCGGTGATTTCAATGGTTGTCGCCGGGATTGCTTGGAAGTGGCTGTTTGCTGAGACTGGATTGCTGAATCAGTTGGGGGAATTGTTGGGTTTACCTCCTGTTTCTTGGCTGGCTAATCCGAAGTTAGCAATCTTTAGCGTCATGGCGGTTACTATCTGGAAAGGATTGGGCTATTACATGGTGATTTATTTGGCAGGGCTGCAAGCTATTCCGGCAGAACTTTATGAGGCGGCTGCTATTGATGGTTCTGATGGTTTGGGAAAGCACTGGGATATTACTGTGCCGCTGATGAAGCCTTATTTAGTTTTGGTAGCGGTAATTTCGGCGATTTCTGCTACTAAGGTTTTTGAAGAAGTTTATATTATGACTCAGGGCGGGCCTCGCAATAGTTCTAAGACTGTGGTTTATTATCTTTACGAACGGGCTTTTAAGGATTTGGAAATTGGCTATGCTTGTACGATCGGGCTGGTTTTGTTTTTGCTAATTTTGGGTTTGTCGATTTTGCAAGTTAGCCTTCAGGGTTTGACTCGCAATGATTAAGATGTATTACTGATTAGTAGTGACTGAGATATTGCACCATTCTTATCTCAATAACAGGCAAGATGCCTGTTCCACAATAGATCACATCTCAATAACAGGCAAGATGCCTGTTCCACAATAGATCACATCTCCAGAACAGGCAAGATGCCTGTTCCACAATAGATCACATCTCCAGAACAGGCAAGATGCCTGTTCCACAATACATCACATCTCAAGAACAGGCAAGATGCCTGTTCCACAATAGATCAAATTGCTTGTGGGGTGTCCCGCCCTTCTAATTTCTACTAATTTTAGACTTGAATCTCGAAGTAATGCGATCGCTCACGGTTTTGGGCAGGTCTTATTGGTGAAATCACAGGTATAAATATAGGGTTTCTGCCAGTTCAGAGGAATTTCTAATAAATCTCTGGTTCCGGTCATTCCCTGTCCCAGAAACAGCAGCACAGCGATCGAGTTCAAGATCACATGGATAGTGCGCCAGCGATTTGAGCGGTCTTTGTAAATGTCTTCAATGATGGCAAGGGAAAAAACCATAATTAGCGCAGCGGTGATGCCAATGTAGTAGTGAGACCAATACCATTCATTGGTTCGCCGATAAACGCCATCTTGAGTGCCAAGAATCACCAAACCAGTACCTGTTAGGGTCGCAAATATGCCGCGCCATAAAGCGGGTGTCGCTCGATATAGCATTACCAAAGAGCCGATCGTAGCAACAAACATCAGAATGATGAAAATGACCTGAAACGAGTTTTTGCTCCAAACATCCTTGCTCAAAATATGCTCAAAAATCGGGTAGGCTAGACCCACCAACGTCACTCCTACCACAGAACCTGACAGAATTCGACCTGCTTTGACGTGTTCGGAACCGACTACAGGTGGAATTTTGCTCTTGGTGTCGATCGCAATTTGCTTCCGACGCTGCATAGTTTGCCACGCCATATTCAGAACAACACCAAGCATAGGAAAAACAATCACTACAGCTAAAATAGGATGCAGCAAACCCAGAAAATCTTTAAATTCCATAGAGTTCCTTTTTTGTTGAGGAGGGTTGGCTTCATCAACCCGGTTTTTGCGATACATAATATCATACCCGGCGATCTAAGCACAGTAAGTTTGTAGTCAGGACTAATAGTGATTATTCAGCCGCATAGAGAGGGCTAAAGTCCTGACTACAAACACGCTTTATGAGGGGTAATTCACCGGAGATGTTAAGCAATAAGAAGATATATAGCAATCGTAAATCATTTGCATAATTATTGTAGGGGTAGTGCTACCCCTACAAATTTATCTGAATCATTTAGGATTGCTATAGCAGTTGCCGTTGGGTGAGCTACAGGTTTCTCAATTACGCAATGGAGCAATTACAATTACCTTGTTCTCAGGGAAATTAAAACTGCTGGCGGTAATGTCAGCGCCGGTTAGCCACTAATTCCCTGCATCACTTTGAGCCTATATGTTACTGGCTTTTCAGTATTGAAGAACTCCTAGCGAGAGTGAAATCACTTCTGCGCCGAACTCAACCAAATGACCCGGATAAGTTATAATTTGAAGACCTAATTTGGAACGGTTTAAGCCCTGAAGTTTAGGGAGGCAATCCACTAATTGAACCCACTGCCAAAGCAGGGTAAACGCATCTTAATTTCAACCTAAAACATGATAAGATCAAGTGTTTAGCTAAATCAAGTGCGTAATTGATA
>NZ_JAUBTI010000027.1:0-73209 GCF_036702415.1 Microcoleus sp. D3_18a_C4
TCTCAAGTGTCATTTAGTGTTGACAACCAAGTATCGGCGGAAAGTTCTGACCGATCCAATGTTGTCCAGACTTGAGGAAATTTTCAAGAATTTGATGGAAAAATGGGAAGGAAGATTGGTAGAATTTAATGGTGAGCGTGACCACGTACATTTGTTGCTTCAATATACACCGCAAACTGAACCAAGTAAGCTTATTAACAATCTTAAGACTGTATCTAGTCGCTATTTGCGGAAAGAGTTTGTAGATGAAGTTGAAAAAGTTTACTGGAAAGATGTTTTTTGGACAAATGGATATTTTATTGCTTCATGTGGTGGTGTGACGGTTGAGCAATTAAAGAAGTACATTGAGGAGCAAGATAGACCCTCCGAATAAGATTTGTTCGTCTCGTCATCCACCTGCTCACTGCTCAAAGCGTAGCTTTGAGATTGTGAACAGGTGGAATCAGGAGTCTCACGCGCCTTTCATCCCACACCAACCGAAGCGGTATCGCGCGAGGGATTCCCGTCTGACTAGCTAAATAAAACTCCGAGTTCTGCATCGATGCTTATTAGAAGCGAATAATTTCGATCGTGCATCGCGATCGCACAAAACAAACATCAAATTCTCGAAAGAAGTTGGTTTGCCCGAGAATTAAGGGAACCTGAGAGGCTTGTGCCCAAGCAAATGCTAGGCGAACGGGTTCCAGATTCCCAATTTGAACATCTACAAATACACCCCGCGCCTCAACCGTTGCCAGATTTCCAGCCTATGGCAAGCGGACAGTTTGTTCCTCCCAAATTGCACCCAATTGCAGACCAATGTCATAAGGTAATAGATTGACCGCAGACCCAGTATCTAGCAGTGCATTCGCCGAGACAGAAAAGCCTGCATGAATCAGAGTGATGGGAATCGTGGGTAATGCTTCATCATCAGAAAAGGGAAACTCGATCGAACTAGGCATGAGTAGATGCCTCTCGATCGTCTCGAATCATCTGCATCATAATGTTTGCCGCTTCCGTTGCATCGTAGAGCGATCGAACCGGATACTCTGATGCAGAAAAGATGACTTGTAGTTCAGCGTCTGGGATTTGCACTGCTAGGAGTTTGAAGAGTGATAATTTGTCTGACTGGCTCAGATTGTTCACCAAAGGTATTAACTCAGCGAGAGACATGGTTTAAACTCCCAGAAGTACGAGAATACATCTATCATAAACGCTGCCTGAGTTTGGAGATGATTCGGAATCTCGATCGAGAATTAAGGATTCCGTAGGAGATTCCGATCAAACTTTATCCTGCCCAAAAACAAAGAAAAAGCCGCCCTAAAAGGCGACGTACTGAGCGTAGCCGAAGTGAGGGGACTTTAGCCCTCCGCTCATTACCAACAAATATCAAGGCAACTCAACGGAACTCGGTTTAGCAATGTGAGGCAAGCCCCATCCCAATTTTTCCCGCAAAATGTGGAAAAACTCAAAAGATTGCACCCGAATAAAGCGGGCTGGGTACGGAGATCGCTCGACTTGCACCCAATCTTCGGGCAGAACATAACATCCGCCGTTACCGTCTACCACCATTACCAGGCGGGTGGGACTCGCCGGCAAAATCTTGACCGGCTCAGTGTTGGAAAACACCAAAGCCCGCGAAGCCATTGAATGCGGGCAAATAGGCAGCAACTGCAATACCGGCACTCCGGGAATGATGACAGGCCCACCGGCAGAAAGGGCGTAAGCTGTCGATCCCGTGGGAGTCGAGATAATTACCCCATCTGCGGCAATGTCAATAGAGGCGTGCTGCCCGATCGCCACTTCAAAATGACACATACAAGTCAGCGGTTCCCGGTGCAGCACCATTTCATTGAGACAAAGGGCTTCCCAGAGGCAGTCGTTTTCTCGAAACAGTCGCACCGCCAGCATCGATCTTTCTTCTATTTCGTATTCTCCGGCGATTACCTTTTCCAAAGCTTGCGGCAGCAAGTTCAGGTAAGTTTCTGTTAAAAAGCCCATGTGACCGGTATTGACAGTCAGCAGCGGCACTCCAATCGGAGCGACTTGGCGAAATGCCGACAGCACCGTACCGTCGCCGCCCAAAACCACTGCAAACTCCATGTCGCTGTCAAAACCGGGGGGGACGAGTTGTTCTATCTGAGTGTGGCACAGGGGGCGATCGGGGCTAGAATAGCCCAGAATTCCTCCCGAACCAGAAACCGAGCAAACCTCCCAGCCGCGGGCAGTCAGCTTGTCTTCCAACTCTGCGGCGATGCGACAAGCCACAGGTTTAACGTCGTTGTATATAATCCCAGCTTTCGGCACTTTAAAATGTAAAGGGCATTTTTTGTTTACTCCGTTTTTTAGTTTTAAGCTGCTCGTACTCTATTTCCTTGAGCTTCTTCATAATCAGATTAAAGTATTCTTCCAGATAAGACTCCAAAGTAGTAGTTTCTTTGGGATCGAGTCCGAAAACACTGTAAACGTCATCCATCGGAGCTTTCAAGGGTTTTCCGGCGGCCAAAACTTCTGAAAAAGCCAATCTGTCAGCTACGTTCCAACTCCACTGAAAGAACTTAGCAAATTGACGAGTAGCCTTCAACAAGGCGTCTGGGGTGCGCGTAATTTTGGCTTGCTTCCCTGACAGCCGTTCGCACAACCGCACGATTTCGTCAGCATCCCAAGCGCGATTTCCCACCACCGGAAAGCTTTTTTTCTCGGTTTCGGGAACGGAAAGGGCGCGGACGGCAAATTTAGCAACGTCCTGAGTGTTCATGTAGGCAAGGGCGGATGGCTTGTTGGGCAGCCAGACTGCCTGATTGTCCAAAATCGGCATTGCATACAGGCTCAGCAGTCCTTGCAAAAAGCCGCAAGGTCTCAAGATTGTGTAGTCTAGACCGGATTCTGCTAAGAACAATTCGGTACAGCGCTTGATTTCCAACAAGGGGACTTGGGGATATTTCTCCGCGTCGAGAAAGGAAAAGAATATGTAACGCTTGATGCCTGCTGCTGCTGCTGCTTGGATCAGCGATACTTTTCCGTCCCAGTCTACTCTTTTGATGCTGACAGAATCGGCTGCACTGGCTGTTGCTGCATCGATGATAGCAGTGACGCCTTCTAGGGCCGGAGGCAGACTGTCTGGCTGGCAAAGGTTCCCCGGTACGAGTTCAGCGCCCCATTCTTTCAAAAATGCAGCTTTTCTGTAACTTCTGACTAAACAGCGCACCTGGTAGCCCTCGTCTAGGGCGCGGCGGGCTATCTGGCGGCCGAGAGTGCCGGTGGCACCTAAAATCAATAAAGTCATCTAGGGATTAATTATGAATCTTAAACTTTCTATAAGATGGTATCAGGTTTTTGTTAAGTTTGTTATAAAAACTTAACAAAAACCTGAAATTTTCTCATTTTAGGCTTGAGATATTCGGCACAAGGCTGACTTTCGGCAGCAAGTAGACTCTAGAAGGCAGAAGGTAGAAGGCTTCTGAAGGATTGGTTGAAAAAAACTTATTCTTCGCCGCCTTGCAATTTGAGCAGGAGAAAGCCTCCACCTATACCCACGAAAATTAGGGAAAAGGACAAAAAGGCTGCATTGAAAATTTCAGGATTCATAATTTTAGATGTCCAATTGGGCGATCGCATTCAATAAAGATAATATAATTTGGGGCAACCAGGTACATGAATGCTAAAATTTCAGTGCCGAAATTCCTGTATTTTGTTGGAGAAAACTGCCTTGAGTCTCGATCGGGAATCAAAACTAGCTGTAACTCTGGGAGATCCGGCGGGAATTGGCCCGGAAGTGATTCTCAAGGCCTTGGCAGATCCCGCTGCTGCTTGGAGGGTAACGGTTATAGGCTCTAGGAGAGTTTTGCAGCAAACTTACGATAAGTTGCGATCGAGCAATCCCGCAGCACAAGCGGCAAATCCCCACATATTAAATATTATTGATATCGAACCAGACAGCAAGTGGGGCGAAATTGTCCCCGGTGTCGGGAGTGCAGCTAGCGGGGCGGCTAGCTTTGCTTACATGGAAAGTGCGATCGCCCGTACCATCGCCGGCGAATTCTCCGCGATCGTCACAGGCCCGATTTCCAAAACTTGCTGGCAGGCGGCCGGTTACAATTATCCCGGACAAACAGAACTCCTCGCAGAAAGGGCAAAATCGCAGCGGTTCGGAATGCTGTTTGCCGCCACATCTCCACACAGTGGCTGGACGCTCGTAACTTTACTCGCTACCACACATATTTCCCTGCGTCAAGTCCCCGATGCTTTGACTCCAGAATTACTGAGTGAAAAACTAGAATTACTGATAGACTGTTTGCGGGAAGATTTTGGGCTAGAAAGACCAAAAATTGCGATTTCTGGCTTAAATCCTCACAGCGGCGAAAATGGCAAACTGGGAAATGAAGAGCAAGACTGGATGATACCTTGGTTGGAAACGCAGCGCGATCGCTTTCCTCAAGTGCAGTTAGACGGGCCAGTCCCCCCCGATACCCTGTGGGTAAAACCGGCTAAAGTTTGGTACGGTTTAGCCACAGAAGCTCACGACGGTTACTTGGCAATGTACCACGACCAGGGGTTGATTCCAGTAAAATTGATGGCTTTCGATAAAGCAGTCAACACTACAATTGGCTTGCCTTTTGTCCGCACATCTCCGGATCACGGCACAGCTTTTGATATTGTAGGTCAAGGGCTTGCAGATGCCTCCAGCATGAAGGCAGCATTGCAGTTGGCGGCCCAGTTGGCTAGTCGCAGAGCAGCAGTTAAAATAGGGCGATAGCTTTAGTACGCCTGACGCTTGGAACAATTGTGTCATTCCTATTGATTTTCGCTGGGGTGAGGCGGCAAGCAAGCTGGTAATTTCCTTCGGCAGATTAAAATCAACTATTGGTAGCGCAGTATGGCAGAATCTAATGATAATTCAGGCAAAATATATCAGTCAGAAAAAGAGGTTTCTGATGCAACTCTGGCAAGTTCTAAAGCTGGAGAGCAACTTCAGGAATTGCTAACCATACTAACTGAATTTCAGTTATTAAAGAAATCAAAAAAAGAACCAAGCGAGCTGAAGTTACCGCTTTCGGAAAAGTCCGTGCAGCGGTTGGAGGATGAGGAAAATCGGCGCAAACAATTGTCTTTTCGGATCGAATCACCGAGTATTGTACCGGAAGTATTGACTAACGAGGAAGAGATCCCATCTCAAAGACGAGAAAACAATAATCAGGAACCCGATTTATCTATAGCGGGGAAAGTAGCTAAAAAAAATCGGCACTCGGAAGAAGAATTAGAACAAGCAGTAGAGCAGTTTAAACAGTTGCAACAACTGCTGTTTGAAAGGGATTTACCGGAATTTTACAGTAATGTTTTGAGCGTGGAACAAAGGTTAGAAAATTTTGAGAAGTTGATGTCTGAGCCCGAAGAGTTGATGATTTTACTGAAACCGTTAATTCCTGAATTAGTGAGAGATGAATTAGATGGGTTGAAGTTGGAATTAAAAAAGGCGATCGCACTCGCGAGCAATAATAAAATTAATCCGATCGAGTTGGAGGCCAAATTAGCAGATTGGGAAAATCAAATTGCTAACTTGAACCAGCAGCCACTGCCGAATACAGAACACTTAATCCAACGGCTGATGCCAGTAGTGGGCGATCTGCTCAACCGTAAGGTAGAGGAGTCTAAGTTAGAGGTAGCTTCGGCGATCGCACCGAGAGTCAATCAAGTAATTCACAATCAAAACGGACTTGAAGAACAGGTAGTAAGAATTGAAGATAGAGTAGCAAATATTCAGCAGCGTTACCAGCAGCAACCGGAAGATTTAATCAAGCAGCTAGTACCAGTAGTTAGCGATTTACTGAACCGCAAAATTAGTGAATTAAAATTAGAGGTTGTAGAAGCTGTTGCCCCCTCAGTACAGGTAAGAATAGCTTGGGTAGAAATAGAAGAAAAAGTATTGAGCATCATCGAACGCCGACTGGCTACGCAACAGTCGCCAACTCAGAAGCCTGAAGAGATAATGGCGATGCTAATGCCGGCAATAACTGATTTGCTGAATCAGAAAATCGAGGAATCAAAATTACAAGTAGCAGCGACGATCCAACCTTTGATAGAATCAGCAATTCTTCAAAGAGAAGTTCAAGGCAAATTGAGCGACGTAGAAAGTAGACTAAATAATCTTCAACGACAGCAAAAAACTCAGCCGGAAGATATAATGGCAAGGTTAATGCCGTTAATGATTGAGTCGCTGAACCGGAAAATTGAGGAGACAAAGTTAGAGGTGAGAGAGGCGATCGCACCTGGTGTCAACACGGCTATTCAAAACAGCGGTATTGCAGCACAAATATTAAATAATGAAACTAAGATTGTCGAAGTTCAGCAGCAAGTTTTAGCCGAGATAGAAGGGTTGATGGCAAGAATAATGCCAGTGATTGTAGAAATGCTGTCCCGAAGCATCGGGGAAGCAAAGCTAGAGATAGAATCTGCGATCGCCCCGGCTGTCGATGCCATCATTCAGAATAAAAAGATCGATCAAAGACTTGGGAAGATCGAACAACAGATTGTGGCGATCGAACACCGGATTTATGAATCGACAGACTTGTTTACCGATTTACTGAAACCTTTGATTGACGAGCTGATGGTTAGCCATCACGCCCAACTACAAAAGTCGGTCATCGAATCTATTTTACCATTGTTAGATGAAGTTGTAAGTTATAATTACAGACTCAACGATAAAGTAGGGGAACTCGATCGCAAAATTACTGATGCGGAATGGGGAGGCGATCGGGAAGAATTAATCGCCCGAATTAAAATCATGTTTCCCGAAATGATGATCCAAACAATTAATGAGTCGAGAAAATCATTTGTCGAAACCATAAGTCCGATAATTGATGAAATAATTAATACCAAAACCAGAGAAAATAGACAATCGATGGGAGTAGCCATATCGCCGGCTCTGACTGTGGGAATCAGCCACAGAATGAGTGAATCGCCCGATGAAATTGCAATGGCGATCGCGCCGGAAATGGCCGCCGCTATCAAACAGCAAATTCATCTCAAGCGAGAAGCAATGTCGGATGCACTTTATCCGATCGTGGGCAGCACGATTTTAAAATACATCGCCGAGATGATGGGGGAGATTAATGAAAAACTCGAATCAGCTTTAAGTCCAGAGGGAATTAGTCGCAAAATCAAAGCCAAATTACAGGGCATTTCTGAAGCAGAATTGCTGATGAAAGAAACAACACCACTGAGTGTTAAAGCTGTTTTTTTAATTCAAACACAATCGGGATTAGTAATTTCAGCAGTGCAGCATTCTGAACGCGAACAGCTAGACTCAGACATGGTAGCAGGGATGCTGACTGCTATTCGATCTTTTGTCAACGATTGCATATCTCAGTCGGGAAATATTGCAGAAATTGATGCAATAGAATACGGCACATCTAAGATAGTATTGGAAGTAGCTGGTTCGTGTTATCTAGCAGTAGTGATGCAAGGAGAAACCCGCCAGTGGTTTAAGTATAAAATGCGATCGATATTCAACAATATTGTTCAAGAATACGGAGATAAACTTCAGTCATTTAACGGCGATCCAGCAACTGTGCCACCCGAAGTAAACTCGAAATTGCAAAAATTAATCGATACAGAGGTAAAAGTTAAATCTCGTAAACGTCCAATTTTACCCATGATCGGTTTGGCAGCGTTAGGTTTAATTGGCGTACCTTGGGGAATTCATCAATACCGCAGCGGAGTTGAAGCGAGCTTAGAAGCAGATACGAATTTAGCATTACAATCTGCTCCAGAGTTATCGGTTTATCGTATCGCGGCAGATGTTAAAGATAAATTATTGCAGATTTCGGGACGAGTGCCGAATCAAAAGCTGCGCTCGAAAGCGGAAAAAATAGCTCAGCAAGCGGCTCCAAAATTAAGAATTGACAATAAAATTATAGCCGTTGAAGTACCTCCCGATCCGGTTTTAGTAGAAGCCGATGTCAAGCGGACTGCTGCTCTTTTGAATAAAGTAGAAAGTATTAATATCTCAGCTCGCTATGCAGAGGGAAAAGTCGCCGTTGCAGGCAGTGTGAGCCAAGTGCCAGATGCTCAGAAAATAACTCAAGCTTTTGAGAAAATTCCGGGGGTGAAGTCTGTAACAAATACAGTGATAATAGGAACTCCACCGCCACCAAAGATAATAATGCCAGTTCGCGTGTATTTCGGTGCAGGTTCGGCCAGTTTGCAGGCGAAAGATGTAGCAGAAAAGCTTAGCAAAGTCAAGGAATATATGGAGAAAAATCGCACGAAGAATTTAAGGATAGTGGGCTACAGCGATTTTAAAAGCAGTCCGACCGAAAATCAAAAGTTGGCACTGGAAAGGGCGACAAATGTGAAAAATATTTTGGTTAGACAAGGGATAAATGGCAACAGAATACAAGTTGCTTCTACTAAGGGTCGTCCCGAAGGTGTGGAGGCCAATCAACCGCTGTGGCTGAGCAGATTGGTAGTATTTGAGGTGATAAATTAGAAATAGGGAATGGGGAATTGGGCATGGGGCATCGGGCAAACAGGGCATCGGGCGTCGGGCATCGGGCATTGTTAATGGGGAATTTTCCCTAATGACTAATGACTAATGACTGTTGACTAATGACTGTTGACTAATGACTCCTGACTACTGATATCATGTCCGATCGATTAACCATAATATCCCGGTCGGGGCGGGTTTTTGATATGGTCAATTATTGGCAGGTATTGTTGGTGAACCCGCCCCTACCTGATTTCGGGTAATCGACAGGATATGACTAATGACTACTGACTACTGACTACTGACTACTGACTAATGACTAATGACTAATGACTAATGACTTCTTCCTCTTAAATTAATCGAACTCGCCCGGAGGTAAAGGCTTGTATTCGATCGCCCGCCAAGCATATTAGCAAGCGGCCGCTTCCGTCAATGCCGGCGGCTTCTCCGCAGATGGTTTCTGAGGAAAGTTCGATCGCCACGGGGCAGCCAATCAACGCATCGCGGCGGCGCAATTCCGGCAAAAGTAGCGCTAAACCGGACTTGGAGACTGGCTTGTCTGTGGTAGAAAACATATCGGCTAGTTCGAGTAAATAGTGTCGCAGTCGATCGACCAAACACAGTTCATCTGGTACTGTACTAGCAATAGAATGCAAGCTTACCGCCTTGCCGAGATCCCTTTCATCCAATCCCGCAGCCGCGAAATCTACGCAGCGGTTGAGTCCAATTCCCACAACGGCGCGAGTTTTGCCCAAAGCATTGCCCGAAGTGGCTTCGCAGAGAATTCCGGCTAATTTGTGGCGATCGATCCAGACATCGTTTGGCCATTTCAGGCGCAGCATATCGCGACAGTCGGGAACCAAATCTTCGATCGCGTAAATCACCGCTAAACCCGCTGCTAAACTGAGTCCGGGCAACAGATTGGGGTTGAGGTTTTCGAGTACAAAACTAACAGTCACGACACCGCTTGGGGCGTGCCAGGTGCGCCCGTGTTGGCCGCGCCCGCTGGTTTGTCGCTTCGTAAATACTGCATCTCCGTGGTGGAGTTGGGCCGCGCGGGCGATCGCCCAACTGTTGGTACTGGGACAGGTATCCAAGGAGTGTAGCCAGTGATGCAGGTTTGGGCGATCGGGTTCTGGCAATGCGGGCACGGGAGTTAAGGGCAATTCAGACAACGTTGGATTTGTAGTATTTGATATTTAAAAGCTGATTATCGCATTTTCCAGAAGTGCCACCTCGCGCGACGGCGAGAATTCAGAGACATTGGAGTGTAGTACAGTGTCAGCATCAGATTTACCTTACGCCACAACATCAGTTTAGCCGCAAAATCTCTTAATTTATAAGGGTTTTGGGGGACGCAGAGGGTTGGCTGGAGCGATCGACACCCCTTTAAAAAACCCAATTTAAAAAAAAGTTGTATTACCCCCTTGACAGTCTTGTAATACGCAATGTAGTATAAATGTATGGCGAAGGGGAAAGAGCTTCAAAGCCTTACCCCCACGAGCAAGATGAACCTTGAAAACAGAATAGGAAGTTAATCGTGTCACATAATTGTGGACATCGGCGGTGTAGACTCCGGCAACAATAGCCCGATCGGGTTGTAGTACGCGGAATCAACCGCCACCCCGTCCCAACTTGAGTAATTCAAGGACAGAAAATTGTTCATTTTCGCGGGGGTATAGCTCAACCGGTCAGAGCAGTCGCCTGTCGAGCGAAAGGTTGCGAGTTCAAGTCTCGTTACTCCCGTAAGTCGATTTTAGATTTTAGATTTTAGATTTTAGATTTACTCCACAGGAGAAGAATCTCGGAATTGGAACTTTGGTCTAAAATCCACACCTCCTGTCGGAAAGCAAGTATCCGTTTTTCGGCGGTGGTCAAAGTCCCGTAGGCAAAAGTCAAGCCGTCTCCCCCTCTGGCGTGAAGATTGCGAGTGCAAACCTCGTCGGGACTCCCAGGTTAGGTGGCTGAGTGGCTCAAAGCGTCGGTCTGCAAAACCGATTTTCGCGGGTTCAAATCCCGCCCTAACCTCTGTTCCCAATCAGAAATTAAAAATTAGAAATTAAAAGATTAAACTAACAGTCTTTTAATTGAAATTTTTAACTTTGAAAAGGAACGAAGCGAAAGTGACATTGCAGCGTAGCTTAATAGTAAAGCGCCAAGTTCATACCTTGGTCAAGGCGGGTTCAAATCCCGTCGCTGCCACCAAAAGCAGGGATGGTGTAACTGGCAACACTCTGGTCTCCAAAACCAGAATTCTGAGTTCAAATCTCAGTTCCTGTGCCAATTTATAGTGCTGTAGGCAAATGGTTTAAGCCGCTTGGTTTTCACCCAAGTGATTGCGGGTTCAACTCCCGTCAGCACTTCTCGTGGGTCGTTGGCAGAATGGTTTTGCAGCCGCCTTTTAAGCGGATGGATCGAGGTTCAATTCCTCGACGACCTACCAAAATTTCTATCTTGGGTCGGCCCTCCTATTGGTGTGGGTAGCTGTCTGTAAAACAGTAGCTTAAAGCGTTGCTGGTTCAATTCCAGCCCGACCCATTTGTAGCTGCATTTAATATGCAGTTGCAATCTTGAGAACGTGGTGTAGCCGGATAACATCTCAGTTAATAAAACTGAAGATTGAGGGTTCAAATCCCTCCGTTCTCGCTCGCTGAGGAGAGGTGGCCGAGTGGCTTAAGGCGCTTTCCTGCTAAGAAAGAGCGGTTTAACAGCCGTCGAGGGTTCAAATCCCTCCTTCTCCGTTTTCCCCCGATAGCTCAGTTGGTAGAGCGCTTGTGTGAAGAACAAGAGGTCGTCAGTTCGATACTGACTTGGGGGATTGCGTTGCCTTATAGCTCAATGGTAGAGCAAGCGGTTGTTAACCGCTAGGTTGTAGGTTCGAGTCCTACTGGGGCAGCCATTTTTTAAATTGCCGGGTAGACAAATTGGTAAAGTCGCCTATCTCTGAAATAGGAGTTTATGTAGGTTCAAAGCCTACCCCGGTACCCAATTATTGGGAAGTCGCCTAATCGGTATGGCACCGCTCTTTGAAAGCGGCAAAATGCAGGTTCGATCCCTGCCTTCCCAGTTCTGCTATTACCAAAGCAGATCAATTACACTCCTGTAGCCCAATTGGCAGAGGCCGCAATTTCAAAAGTTGTGTTGTGTGAGTTCAAATCTCACTAGGAGTACCAAATTGTCAACTAAGTTTCTACTTGCTCCTGTGGCGGAATTGGCAGACGCGGCAGACTTAAAATCTGTTTTATTTTGAGTGTGAGTTCGAGTCTCACGAGGAGCATGAACGGGATGTAATTCAGCGGCCAGAAGCCATGCTTTGGGAGCATGGAGTCGTTGGTTCAAATCCAACCATCCCGACTTTACCCCTGTGATGTAATTGGAAAACATCACTCGCTCAGAACGAGTGTTTTTTGCAGGTTCGAGGCCTGTCAGGGGTATGAGGTTTTATTCAATCTAAAGTCTAAAATCTAAAATCTAAAATCTAAAATCTAAAATCTAAAATCTAAAATCTAAAATCTAAAATCGGTTTTGCCCCTGTAGCCCAATCGGTAGAGGCGCTAGATTTAGGATCTAGTTAGTGCTGGTTCGATGCCAGTCAGGGGTATTTGGTGACATCGCGGGTGAAGTAGCCTGGGTAGGCTTGGAGGTCTCTTGACACTCCCCTGACTGAAGTCGAGGGGATTCTTAATTCAGCGACTGACCTTCAAATGTTCTGTCCTTGCGGCAATATTTAAACCTTTCAACCGTGGGGATACCACCAATTGAAGAGCCTAACTCAGAAACACCTCAGGGGGTCTATCTCCAAAAGCGTACTAGGATACTTACCTAGAGTTCGGGTATGCCCTACCCTACCTAACAATCTGAGCGTGAAAAAGTTTATTTGCTGGAATTGAAACCTACGTTTTCGGTTCCGGCTGTTTAGAGTGTTCTCGCCGCACTTTGTCCCCCGGTTTATGCCTAAAAGTGTGTCTCATGTCCCGTTTCACGATGGCAAAGGAGTTTAACCTTGACTATTTCAATATACCATGTTGTCCGGCCTTGTCCGGGTTTTTAAGAAAGTTTTTTGAATTGAAAAGATTAGAGTTTGGATTCAGGCTGAGACTAAGACAGTAGGCAGGATAACTCCTGTAAATTCCTTTCATCCCCGGACTGAAGTCACGGTTTTCAGGATATTTCTTATAAGCCTCTTAATAGCAGGTTCAACTCCTGCCCCCGCCACCAAAAATGCAGGTGTGATGTAATTAACAACATGAGGGTTTCATACAGCCTTTTTGCGAGTTCAAATCTCGCCGTATGCTTGGCGTGCTGGTGTAGCTCAATTAGGCAGAGCAACTGATTTGTAATCAGTCGGTTGTAGGTTCAATTCCTATCACCAGCCCCACTATTGCGGATATGGTGTAACGGTAGCATTCGAGTCTTCCAAACTCTAGGCACGAGTTCGAGCCTCGTTATCCGCTTGGTTAAACAAAAAGTTTGTTAAATCTCACATCTTGCACCATTCTCAAGAACAGGCAAGATGCCTGTTCCACAAAGAGTAGATTTTCTTGTGGAACGGGCATCTTGCCTGTTCAAAAGGCTTATTGACAAGGGTGCAACATCTCAGTTAAATCCAAAATCTCAAATCTAAAATCGGTTGGCGGGTGTGATGTAAAGGCTAGCATCTGAGTATGCCATTCTCAGCGCATGGGTTCGAGTCCCATCATCCGCTTTTGTAGTCCTGAGCTTGGATGGTAGAGCGTTTGCCTTACAAGCAGACGCGGGGTAATCTCCTGTCAGGACTACCAATTTATGGGAGTGTAGCTCAATGGATAGAGCGCCGCGCTTCGGACGCGGATGTTGTGGGTTCAAGTCCTGCCACTCTCGTTGTTTTTGCTTTAATTTAAGGAGGTTGATTCCATTGAATGGATAATTTTTTATATTAAGAGCGATCCTCTTCGAGGGCTTCGCTAACGCCCTTTGCGTGTCCCAATCTTGGGAGCCTACATACTTTAGTACGAGAGGAAAGGTAACGCTGTCAAAATCAGCGGGCGTTTGAGAACGAGGAGTGCATTGAACCCGGCAGGTTGGCTTAAAGGTAGCCATCCTTTAAAGAGTGTGTAATAACTCATCGGCGGAGTCCCTCTAGTAACTGAGAAAACGCAATGCTCTGATAACTTGCACGGAAAGTGCGTGAAGCGCAGCTATCCCGTAGGGAATCGCACATTAACAAAAAATACGGGAGTGTAACTCAACTGGATAGAGTGTCGAGCTTCTACCTCGAATGTTGTGGGTTCAAGTCCTACCGCTCCTGCTGTCTGGGGTTCGTAGCTTAATTGGTAAAGCATCTAACTGGCTGTTAGAAAGATATCGGTTCAAATCCGATCGCAATCCACCACACCAATTTTAGATTTTAGATTTTAGATTTTAGATTTACTTGACAGGTGAATCTTTTACGGGGTCATTCGATTTTAGATTTTAGATTTTAGATTTTAGATTTACTCCACAGGTGAATCTTTTACGGAGTCATTCGATTTTAGATTTTAGATTTTAGATTTTAGATTTACTCCACAGGTGAATCTTTTACGCGGGGTCATAGCTCAATTGGTAGAGCGCTTACTTTGCACGCAAGAGGTCAGGAGTTCGATTCTCCTTGACTCCACTTCCGGTGTCTGAAGTCGAAGCGGTCGAGACGCTAGCCTGTGAAGCTAGTTATTAGCGGGTTCAAGCCCCGTCGGACACCCCTTGGAAGATGCCGCTAAACGGTTGGCAACTGGTCTTGAAAACCAGGGTACAGGTAACTGTAAAGGTTCGATTCCTTCATCTTCCTTTTTCCACCAGAAGTCGAAAAGTGATATGCTAATTATATAGGTATCGCCTATCATACATAATTGTTATGAAACAAATTAACCTGACTAATACAAACTTGGTGGCTATAGTTGATGATGAAGATTATGATTTCATACTTAGTTATAATAGTTGGAATCTATCCAAGGGATATCCCAGGGCAGCTAAGCAAATTAACAAAATTCGTAAAACCGTGAGAATGCACCAACTTATTATTGAACGAATGGGGATTGTTGTGAGTGACGGGATGGTTTGCGACCATATCAATAGAAATAAGTTGGATAACCGGAGGTGTAACTTAAGATTAGCTACTATTGGTCAAAATGCTGCCAATGCTGATAGACCTAAAAATTTATGTGGATACAAAGGAGTTTCTCGAAACTATGATAAATGGGTGGCACGTATTTCTATAAATGGTAAAGTCAAGCATTTGGGAAGATTTGATACTCCAAAACAAGCAGCGTTAAAGTACAACGAAGTTGCAATAGAACTGTTTGGACAATTTGCACAGCTTAATGAAATTAACGACCTGTAGCTCAAAAGCAGCGCTAGCTTTATAACTAAAGCCAAATTTTCACCAGAAGTCGAAAAGCGAGATGCGGTGCTGATAACGCGGGGATAGGAGGGGCAGTACCTCCTCGGTGGATTTCTTATGATTTTATATATAAATTATCGAGTATGAGGGCTAATTATTTTCACGAGATTTACTATTATACAGCGAGCCAAATTATGGGGAGGTCGCCTAAGTGGAATGGCACCGTAAAAACTTTGGAAAAGCGGCTCCCAAAAGGACGATCTGGTTTGTTGAGTAGGGTAAAAAGTTGCTTCGCGACGTTCCCTGAAAACGCAAACGGGCAACAGGTTGCGGAGGCACTGAAAGGAACTAACAGTCCGAGATGGGGGCAGTTCCCGTCTGCTTGCGGGCAGTAAGGAAGCGCGTTTCCTGAAAGTTGCTGTCGATCGATGCGGGTTCGAGTCCCGTCCTCTCCACTCAAGGTTCAAGTCCAAATCGAAGAGTTTCAACCCGTGCCCTAACAGTTAAAGCATACATACTCGGCTGTTAACCGACTAAAACCAATGCTTTACGCACTTGCACGGGTTGAACCTCAGAACCTCAGTTGTTCTTGAGGTCTAAATCGCGATCGTAGCTGCCGATTGGCCGCAGTCTGGTCATCAACTGCTTCAGCAAGAAGCCGTTGCTGTTCCAAGCGGTATAAGGAGTAGCCCCTTGTCCCTTCAGGCACAAGGTTTGTCGGGCTTTGTTGTGGCAGATATTTGCCAGCAGGCTAACGACTGACACTAAGCCGAGTTCATCGACAAGGGCTTCGAGTTCATCTTGAGTCACAAGTACACCTCCAGGGTTGACTATTCCTGAAATATACCATACAGTACCTTTCAAGGGTACTCAGGGTATACTAATAGTTACTTATCCTCAGTTTCGTCCACGAGGTTGTATTCCTTGACGGCCGCCATGACTAGCAGAGTGGACATAGGAACTCCTGTCTGCTGGGAGATTTTTCTCAGTTTTTCGTGCAAACGCTTGGGAACTGTGACTTTAATCACAGCAGTCTCTTCTTTGTCAGCCATTTCAAGCAGTCATGTTTAGTTGACACCAGCTTATCCTCTTTCGGAGTACCGATCGCACCTTGCTGCGATCGTCTGTAGGGATGCGGGCGCAGCGCGATAAAATGGCTGCTGCTGCGAAACTGTGCGCTAACAAATAAAAAGGTCGATCGCAAATCTCTAACCAAGGGAGCGATTGGATCTATTGGTTACATTCAGAAGCACCCAGTAACCACACAACTTAATAAAAAAGGTGAAATATGCGAAAATTAAAATATTGTGTTATACTATTCTAGATGCGGGAGTATAGCTCAGTTGGTTAGAGCAGGTGACTCTTAATCTCAAGGTCGAAGGTTCAAGTCCTTCTACTCCCATCCCCAATAACCTACTATTCACAAGGCTTTGAGACTTTAAACTGTCTCTAGTATGTCCCTTTTCGCCCATTTTGCGCTCACGATAGCAGCCAAGGGCGGTAGCGGTGGGATTACAGTGAGTGTTTGCGTTGTCGGATTTTTAATGTCAATCGACCCGCCCGATCGATAAAAGTGCGATCGCCCAAGCTATTTTTAAACTGAATAACAACAGGAAATGGTGATTAGCTATGATGGCAAATCTCTCGGCGCGCTGCTATGCGGGCGATCGCGATTTAGATGCGATCGCCCATTTAATCAATACTTGCGAAGAAGTCGATCGGCTCGATGAAGGCACTTCCATCTCGGAACTACAACAAGAATTTAACGCGCCGTCCCTAGACAAAGCCCGCGATATCCGTCTTTGGGAAGATGCGGAAGGAAAATTAATCGGTTTTGCTCAGTTGTCGGTTTCTGAGCCTGGGGAAGTAATTGACGGTTGGCTGTGGTTTCGCGTCCACCCAGGTGCGCGCGGAGGCGATGTGGAAGCAGCCGCGATCGCCTGGGGTGAAGTGCGGATGCGCGAGGTGTCTGCGATGCGGGGCGGGCGCGTGAAGCTGCGAACCTACGCGCGCGCTGAGGATTGCGATCGCATTTCTGTGCTGACAAGTAATGGTTTCAAGGTCGATCGCTATTTTTGCCGAATGGCGCGATCGCTCTCTGAACCGATCCCCGAACCGCACTTCCCCGAAGGTTTCGCGCTGCGTCAGTTCCCCGGCGAACAGGATGCCCCAGCTTGGGTAGAAATGTTCAACCAGTCGTTTATCGATCACTGGAATCATCACGATTTAACGGTGGATAAATATAAGCACGAGTTAGCTAAAGCCGATTACAGAAATGATTTAGACTTGATTGCTGTTGCTGATGACGGCACATTTGTCAGTTTTTGTTACTGCGAGATTAGTGTGCAAGAGTGCGATCGTACCGGGCGCAATGAAGGCTGGATTGCTTGTCTCGGCACTAGGCGCGGCTTCCGCAAAATGGGATTGGGACGAGGGATGTTGCTCGCTGGTTTGCATCGGCTGAAAGCTGCCGGTGTCGCTACTGCTATTCTCGGCGTCGATGCTGAAAATTCATCAGGTGCGATGAGACTTTACGAATCAGTCGGCTTTCACAATATTCGCGACAGCATTTCCTATGTTAAGGATGTTTAATTGATAGGGACTTACTCACATCTTGCACCATTCTCAAGAACAGGCAAGATGCCTGTTCCACAAGAAAATTCACTCTTTGTGGAACAGGCATCTTGCCTGTTCATAAAAAGCTTATTGAGAATGGTGCAACATCTCAGGACTTACGCACTCCGACCCAAGAAACCCGGTTTTTTACCGGATATGCGGGTAGCAACGAAATATTTTCCTGAAAAAACCAGGTTTCTCGCCACTGGTGTAAGTTTTATCTAAAAAAACTTTTGCTACCCCCTTGACATTTCTGTAGTATGTATGTAGTATATAAATATGGAAAGCGCAGGACAAGCAAAAACCTGTATTTTTCGTGCAAATTCTGAACCTTGACAACTAAATATTGCTCAAAATTTCAACCAACATCAATTTGAAAGTCTTGTAACATAGACTCGATGGTCATGTTGTTACTTTATACGAGACTGTTCGGTTACAAACTGACTCGGCGCGAGTCAGATATTGTACGAAATCAGTCTAATTGCCACGAATTTGATGCGGATTCAGAACAGACAAGTTCAGCCAGATTTCAATCAACCAAAAAGGCTGAGGAAATCCGCAAAATTAAACAAGCTTATCATTTAGAAGGGCGCTTCTTTCAGTAAAGATTATCAGATTTCGTGAATCTTTACCGATACTGGCAATTTGCCCGCGTCTCACAAAAAGCCAAATTCAAGAGCAGATAAGCTACTAATCCAAAATCCAAAATTGCTCTAGGAGGTATCGGTAATGGTTCACATTCGTTTTGAAGGACGTTCCTACGATCTGGCAGAAAACCAACTGGGTATCGCGGCAGGAATGAGCGACAAGGCTATTAAGGAACGTCTGGCAAATCATTTTGATGTCAAGGGATCTCGCTTCGAGTCTTACGTTCTCGATCGCCGTCCCAGCGGTGATTTAATTGTCCGCCCAGAAGCTGTTTACGGCTAGAAATTCACTTAAAGCACGTATCAGGCAGCGCACCCCAACTAAAGAAGCTTACAAACTGGATACGTTCGACTTAAAATCGAATTGTAGGTTCAATTCCTACTTGCCGCGAGGCTAAAGCTTCTCTGACTTGTGCGCGGCCTTTTATAGCTGAATTTTTTATATCTATCCGGCGCTTAAAAGTTCCACTTCGCGCCCCAACAAAGGAAGCCTACATACTAGCTCTTGATTGGGCATTTCTCTGAAAATAGAAGTCGTAGGTGCTACTCCTGCGTATGAACAACGGCTTTCTTAACTTGCGCGAAGTGACTTTTTATGCGCTATAACCTTTTGTTGTTAATTCAGGATAATAATTAAATAATCCTGTTTGTATTGAAGACTTCCGTCCTCAAGAATAAATTGGGTATTAGCCATGAGAAAAAGACTGGCAATTTACCGATCGCCCAAGGAGATAGACAGTCTAATTCATGCCTTCCAAGAAGGCAACCTGTCGCGAAGTCAATGGACGCACGAAGCACATTTAACTGTTGCTCTGTGGTATCTGTGTTATGACTCGGAGCAAGAAGCGATAAATGCGATTCGCAATGGCATTAAACGTTACAACTCGGCTCAAGGAATTGAAACCACAAAAAACAGCGGGTATCACGAAACACTAACGCTGTTTTGGGTGCGAACTATTCGCGGGTATCTCGCCGATCAAAGCCAAAATCGATCGATCGTACATCTGGCTAACGGTTTGATTGCAAAATATGCCGATCGCACTTTACCCTTTCGCTATTACACCCGCGATCGCCTGATGTCTTGGGAAGCTCGGATTAATTGGGTTGAACCAGACAAAAGAGCGATCGACTTAGAAAAAGTTTCCCAGAAATAATTGAAAATAGCAGTTGTTGCCGCGCCCCAATTCGGAGAGCTTACATACAAACCCTATCCAGGTTAGAAAAAAAAAGCTCCCCAAACTTGCGCGGTGACTATTACATTCATTGCCAAGCGTGCAACAACTGCCACCCGCTGATTTTTGGATATTCCTTACAATCGAAAATCAAAAATCGCAAACCGCAAATCGAAATGGGAGGTAGCACCGATGAATATGAATGCAGCAGAACGCGATTTGCGTTTGGAAATGCTCAACAGTCTGCTCACAACTCCGCACCGTCAATTAGAAAAAGTAGCAGAAATTCACAAGTTAATTGTCGAATTAGACCCAATATTTTACGGTCACTTAGCGGTGTGGTATCAGCGTCAAGGCGACGTGCGCGATCACAAGGAAGTTTTTGTCGGAAATTTGCTGACTTCGGCACTGACGGAACACCGAGAGGCCGGTTTCATGATGCTGCAAGAGTTCCCTCCCTACGAGGTTTCGCGGATTGTGGACTTTATGAAGCAGCACCAGAATAAGGTGCCCCGCAGCGCGCGCACTGCTGTCACTCGCTATCTGAAATCGCGCGAAAAGAATGCACAGTTTTTCGATCGCGCGGCCATCCGCAACCGCAAGGCGATGAAGCATTTGTACGCAACGCTGCACGTCAAGCCGAGCGATCGCGCTAATGCTATTCTGTTTAAAGACAATCCGCCGGAAGACTCTCTGGCATTCGTTTTGAAGCAGTTAGCAAAGGCGGCGACACCTGCGGAACAGGCGAATTTGATTGTTGAGTACAAAATTCCGTATACGATCGCAGTTGGTGCGATCGGACAGCTAACGCCAACAATTTTGGCCGCGCTGATTAACTCGATGTCGCCGCAGGAAGTCATCAACAATTTGAAATCGATTAAGTCGCGCGGCGCGATGGATCACGCGGAAGTGAAGCAGTTGATTGACTCGAAGCTGGATGAAGCGGCCAAGTGCGATCGGGTTTCTGCTTACAAAGCGAGTGTTGCGGGCGCGGGCGCGAACTTCGACGCAGCAACGGCGGCGAAGCTGGAAGCGGTGACAAACGAACAGGTGAAGAAGCGCGGCAAGATTGCGAAAGCAACGGGTTTGTTGATTGACAAGTCGGGAAGCATGGAAAGTGCGATCGAAGTTGGCAAGCGTCTTGCTGCTTTGATTTCCGGCATTTCCGAGGCTGCACTGTTCGTTTATGCCTTTGACACGATGCCGTATCCAGTGCAAGCAAACGGCAGCGAATTGACAGACTGGGAACACGCTTTCAAGCACATTCGCGCTGGCGGCGGCACAAGTTGCGGTTGCGCGGTGGAAGCAATGCGGATTAAAAAGCAGGTTGTCGAGCAATTCATTATCGTAACAGATGAAGGCGAAAACGCTGCACCTTATTTTGCAGATGCTTATCAGAATTACTGTCGCAGTTTGGGGGTAATTCCTGATGTTGTGATTGTGCGAGTTGGTTCTTGGTGCGAATATGTCCAGAAGCAATTGAAGAACAAACAAGTATCGGTAGAAACCTTTACGTTTGCGGGCGATTATTACTCCTTACCGAATTTAGTGCCGATGTTGAGTCGTCCTTCGCGGCTGGAATTGTTGATGGAAATTCTGGACACGTCGCTGCCAGTGAGGGATGATAAGTAAAATGTAGGGTGCACGCTGCGACCTTATTTCTTAGTCTCAAGCGGCTGTAATATCAAGTTGGAGCGCTCCGTTACAATCTAATTCCCGGTATTGTAGGGGCGGGTTCACAGACAATAATTCCCGATAATCGACAATCTCGTAAACCCGCCCCCACCCAACGGTAAATCGCAATCTACTTATATAGTTAAAATTGGCACAAAGCTGAAGGACAAGACACTATGAAACTAGCTGAAGCTTTAATTTTAAGAGCAGACTGTCAAAAAAGAATGGAACAACTGCGAGCCAGATTGACAAGAAGTGCTAAAGTACAGGAAGGAGAAGAACCTCCAGAAAATCCCCAAGCACTGATGAGCGAAGTAGATGCAGGGGTGCAAGAACTGGAAGACTTAATTAAGAAAATTAACAAGACTAATTCGCTGACAACTCTGGAAGAGGGAGTGACTTTATCGGATGCTTTAGCCAAGAGAGATGTTCTCGCCCTCAAGCGCGGCATCTACAATTATGTAGTTGACGCAAGCGCTTTGAGGCAAGACCGCTATACTCGATCGGAAGTCAAATTTTTCAGTACGATCGACGTTGGTGAACTGCAAACGCAAATGGATCGAATGTCTAGACAGTATCGGGAGTTAGATACTAAAATACAGCAAGCAAACTGGAATACTGAACTTATCGATTGAGCAAGTTGGTAGCCAATGCAATAGAAGCGAGCACAATCCCCCAACAGGATTAAGTTGGATCGGCTTTTTGCTGATGGCATGAGGGGCCATATGCTAAAACCTCACAAATTAAGCCCAATATTGTCACAAGCGTACAGGGCATTGTTAAAGTTACTACCGCGTGCTGGTCTATTAATATTGGTGAGGGTGGGTTAGGGGTTTCTTGCTCAATTGCAAAAGGTATGTGGAATTCCAGAAGGCTGTGAGGCTGTTAAAATTTCGATTTTTTTCATCCTCAACCGAAAGCGTTTTCCCTATTTTAAATTATTCTTGAGTTTGAGCGATAATTTCTTGTAATTCTGGATTAGCGATGGAGGAGACTAACTGGGAATCCGCACCCGCCAAAGCATCGCGCAACTTTTCCGAAGTCAGTGCGGGATATTTTTCTAACACCTGCTGTTGAGTCCATCCCGCAGCAAAGAGCCCTAGCAAAAATTCTACAGACAATCGAGTTTCTGGCGCTGCTGGTTGACTTGTTGAAGCTTTCGGGTTTGGATGAATGAGCTTTCGCCAGTCCATTGTTTTACTTAAACGATTTGGGAAGATTCCGCCGATTATACTGCATTTGGACACAGTAGAAACACGGATATCGTTGACTGACTTTGTAACAGTGCCACCGCAGGTCATACCATTTTAGATTTTAGATTTTAGATTTTAGATTGGGAAGCACTGATAAATTAAGGGTTTGAAGCTTGGGTAGAGTCGCATTTTTTGGGAACTGGTGTCATTTCGCGATTTTGCGATTAAATTGTTATTACGATCGCAGTACAGCACTTTCTTATAGACTAGAGTAATGGGGTAGCGACGGGGCGAGATCCCTTTTTGCTTCAGTCCGTTTCAATACCAAACCGCGCTCGCACTAAATCTCAACCCACTGTCTCAACGAACTGTGCAACCCACTGTGCAACCCACTGTGCAACCCACTGTGCAACCCACTGTGCAACCCACTGTGCAACCCACTGTGCAATCCACAATACAACTACTTTAACTTCTTAAAACTATGGGAAAAAAGTCGAAAGCCAAAAAATCCCAGGTCAAAAAATCCAGTTTGCTCTGCCAGCGACTCCAAGAAGCTCTCGATCGAGGCAGTAAAGTTTGGATTAAAACAAATAATAGCAGTTTCGGCGGCATCCCGATTAATTTGTTCGGGGAGTTTGCGGAACTTTTGGTGATAGTTCCCCCTAACGAACAGGCGGAACATATCGATGCTTACGGACAAGTTACGTGGCTGATTCGACTCTCTGATATTATTGCACTTGCTTACCCTACGGAATACTGGTCTAAAGATAGATTAGAAAGTTTGCTGCCACCCGATGCAGTTACTTCCGAAGTAGGAGATTCACTGTAAGGTGCACATGGTGCACTCTACTTTTAGACGAATGGTAAGTGTAAGGTGCGCCGAAGAGCACTTTACACTTACCATTTTATAAGCTGTTTTACCAGCGAAAATATAAACAGCTCCGACCGATTTTTATCAGTTTAATTACTCGTTGCAAGCTGAAAGCTTCACTTGACAACGGCCACCCTCTAGTTCGCTGCAAGCGGCGAGAGCTTGAGCTTGTGCTGCTTCTTCATCGTCACCCCAGCCCGCACCTGCTCCTCCTTTGCCTAATGCGATCGCTCCGCAATTATTGCGATTAGAAGTCAGCGCTTCGCAGTCGTTAGCACCTCCGCTTTTTTCATTGCAGGCGGCTACTGCTGCGTTTAGTGCTTCTTCCTCTGTAGCATGATCCCAACTAATACCCGTGGCGTCAGAAGTCGGAGAATAAGCAGTAGCTCCATAGGTGTTCTGAGCATTAGCTGCTGGAGTATATCCCAACATAGGAAGTGTCAAAACGGTCACTAAAGCTAACTTGGAAAAAAGGTTTTCTAGCATATTTACTTGATTATTTACCAGGTCCAAATTGGATAGCTCCTCTATTTTATCGGTGAATATTTATTATGTCAATATTTAGAGGAAATTTTATAATCGCTTAATTTAAAATCGGATTAGATACAACTAAGTAATATAGCGGAGGTCAATCCAGTGCGAGATATCCACAAAATTTTAAGCCAACTCGCAGCCCTAGAAGCGGAGTTACTCGATACCCAATTTCTGGCTCCCTGCGTGCGCGGGGGAAGCCTGCGGACAAGAATTAGCTCAATGGTTTATACTTTTCAACCGCAGCCGCGCAAGTTTGAAGGATGGGCTATTTTTAAGCCTATTAATGAGAAAATAGCTGCGGTAATTGAGGAGCCGAGTTTGGCGCAAGTGAGCGAGTATTTGCAACTCCTCCTCCCCGTTCGCTTGCACTTGGCTTGCGTGCTGCAAGGGCAAACTTGGCTGGCTTATCCTGTTAACGAATCTGATGCTAAACAGCGCACGGGTGTTGCGAAACCCGTACCAGTGCATTTAGTAACAGAAGGTTCGCAGTTTGAACCGATTGTTGCGCGGTGGGACGGTCATTGTTTGTGGTTTGAAGAGATTGACAGGCGCGCCGATCCGCTGCCATCTGAGAAGTTGAAAGCAGCTTTAAAAAAGTTGATTTTGCCTCAAGAAGTTCGCTTTAAAGGGATGACGCCGGAAATGCGAACTGTTTACGAATTGGTATCCCGAAATATTAAAGATTTCGATCCGAAAGTGCGGGCAGAAAAGCGCTTGCAGCGGGCGCTAAAAATGGGCGGCGGTGAATTGCGGGATTTTTTCGATCGCGAAAATTATTGGCTGGTTGAATGGACTAGCGGAACGGGAGAACACCACACTTCTGCGATCGCCAAAAATGACTTGACAGTTATGAGTGCTGGCATTTGTCTCAGCGGATTGGACAAAGACTTCGACTTGCAATCATTAGTTGGAGTAGTTGAAGATAGATAGGAAATAATGACTACTGACTACTGACTACTGACTACTGACTACTGACCATGAGTATATTTTTTCACGAACAACTTTACAGAAGTGCGGCAGTGATGTCGCAGATCGAAAATTTCCCGGTAACGGTGTGCGGCGCGGGCGCTTTGGGTGCGAATATTACAGAAAGTCTGGCGAGATCGGGCTTTTGTCAGTTAAAAGTCATCGATCGCGATCGCATCGAGGAACGCAACCTTTCCACTCAACCCTATTATCGATCGGACATCGGCGCATTCAAAGCCAAAATTCTCGCCAACAACCTCTACCGCGCTTTGGGAGTCAGCATTGACGCGCACTCAAAAGAATTGACACCCGCCAATGCCGATCGGCTGCTTGCCAAGGGCGCCACAGTCATCGATACTTTTGATAACAGTGTCGGGCGGCAAGCAGTCAAGGATTACTGTGCCAGTGTCTCCCTTCCCTGCGTGCACGTCGGATTAGCTGCCGATTACTCCGAAATAATTTGGAACCAACACTATCGGGTTCCTTCAGCGGCGAATGATGACGTTTGCGATTACCCGCTGGCGCGAAACTTGGTAATGCTGACGGTTGCAGTTGCCTGCGAAGTAATTGTTACCTTTGCTGCTACCAAAGAGCAACAAAATTTAACTTGCACGATCGGAGATTTTGCAGTAAAGCCACTTATATTGTAGAATGTCGGTTGACTGTTGCCAGAAACCCGGTTAATCAAGATTGGATGCCCCCATCCTATAAACCCGGTTTCTCACCCTCAAACAATCGTCCAACTTGCAAAAAACGCTTGAAAAATTAACAGGGAAAGTATGGCCGGAACACAGACTTTTTATTATTTACTAGCAATTCTCGCTCTATTAGTTTTGACGGGCACAAGTAGAGCCAACTATGCAGCGGGCTCCGCAGTTTGCTACACTGATGATTGCCATCAACCAGCAGTGAAACACCATAAAAGGATTTTAAAATGCGGCTCGAAAGGACACGATGTGAAGAAACTGCAAAAGTTGTTGAACGCGCGGGGCTTGTCCCGACACCCGATCGTAATTGATGGCGTTTTCGGCCCGACAACCGAAGATGCAGTGAAAAGATTTCAGCGACAAGCGGATATTCCTGTAGACGGAGTTGTGGGAGGCAAAACTTGGGACAGACTGTTTGCTAGTTTGTAACTTTAAGCACCGGACAACAAAGGTTCCTAAGTCATCTTTGCTAATCATTAATCGCTGCGGTTTGTAGTTGGACAGATAGCGCATTTTGTGCAACTACAGACACAGAAGCTTTAATCAACAATCAATCGCATACTAGATTGCTAATGAATGAAGTTTTAGATTTTTGGTTTGGTCGATCGCACTCTCCTGAGTTTGGCAAAGTTCAAAAGAAGTGGTTTGAAAAAGATGCGGATTTTGATGCCCAAGTGCGATCGGGCTTTCTGCCCAAATACGAACTAGCCGCCTCCGGTAAACTCGACTCATGGCAAGATTCCCCCGACAACTGCCTAGCATTAATTATACTGCTCGATCAATTTCCGCGCAATATGTTTCGCGGAACACCTCAAGCATTCGCCACAGACAGCAAAGCCTTAGCCACCGCCGAATACGCTGTTAATAATAAATTCGCTCGCGAATTGCTGAATGTACAAAAATGGTTTGTTTATCTGCCTTTTCAACACAGCGAAAACTTAGAAAACCAGCAAAAATCTGTCGAACTCTTTCGCCAACTCAGCGGCGAACCTGACAGCGATTCAGTCATTGAATACGCGATGCAGCATTTGGAAATAATCGAGCGTTTTGGGAGATTTCCCCACCGCAATCAAATTCTCGGACGCGAAACAACTCCCGAAGAAGCCGAGTTTCTCAAACAACCCGGTTCGGGATTTTAAAGCGCGATCGCAAAATTTTTAGGTTATTTGCTGTACAGACTGAAAAATACTATAGTTAAGAGGAATACCCACTATTTTTACAGCAAAAAGCACGGATTACAATTGATATAAAAAATAGCGATTTTCGGCTAACATTTAAAATTTCAAATCAAATCGGCTACTAAAATTATCAATATGTGTTTCAAACACCAAGAATATATAGATAAGCTTTCAACTCAATGCCCGCCACAGGACTATCAACCTAAAGAAATGCTGGCTTTTAGATTTGTATTTGAACCCAATGATGAACGATCTATTAATAACTTTAAACCAGTGCTGATAATAACTCCGCAGCGCAACCTAAAACCAGAAACTGAAGCAACCAGATGTCAAGGTTATGCGCTATCATTATTTGATACCAGGGAAAATGCCGAAAAACGTTATTTAAAACTAACAAAAAAAAGAAAAAAACTGCGCGATTCTCTGGGGACTCACATAGCAGCAGGATCGATCGACAAGACAGATGGAGTTGTCTCCAAAATAGATGATAACGGTCACTTGAGCCTACATGAATTTGCTACTGCTGATTTAGCAGCAAAATTTGTAATAACATCTTGTTTATTGTAAGGTACAAAAAAATGGAACAATTAATAGGATTTAAACTAAGTAAATTTCCTCTAACTCTCAGGAGCATAGTCAATTTAGAGTATTTCGACGGCCCGCTACTATCGCTTTTTGAGAATGAATACGGCGATAGCTATCTTTATTCTTGGTGCGATGTAGATAATTTGTACAATCGCTGGTTGGTTTTCAGAGTTGCACAACTAACTCTCAAGCTTTACATAGAGGGACAAGTTTCATTGCACGAGTTAATTGTAAATCCTGTTGACGGATTTCTATATTCATTAGATATAGACAATGATTTACAGGTGAAAAACACTTATTTAATTCTCCCGGAAAATTTACCGACAATCTACTTGCCCGAAACAGATTCCTATTACGAACTGTCTGATTTAAATCGCGAAACGGCGGAAGAAGATAGGTTATTAATTTTTCAAAAAATTTCTGGCGAATCTCAACTTAGCAAGGTTTGAAGCTGACTAAAAAACCAGAGCCCCGACTTCTTGAAAAAGTCGGTATCTAATAGATCGCCCAATCGTCAGCGGCGATACTGCACCCGATAAATCCGGTTGTTCGCTTCCTCGGTAAATAGCAAACTTCCGTCAGGTAAAACCAGCAAACCAACCGGCCTCCCCCAAGTTTTAGGGCCCGACGGATCTGTCAGAAAACCAGTCAGAAAATCCTCATAATAACCTTGAGGGCGTCCGTTCGCCGCATTAAAAGGTACAAACACGATTTTATAACCAGTTCCAGCGTTCCGATTCCAACTGCCGCGAAACGCCACAAATGCCCCGTTGAGAAATCTTTTGGGAAACGTTTTGCCGTCGTAAAACTGAAGCCCCAAAGCCGCCGAGTGCGCCTGAAACAGCACGTCTGGCATTAATGTTTTAGCCGCTAAATCAGGTCGATCGCTATTGCCATTTCTGGAGTGGCGCGGGTCGAGCAAATTCGGCTTAAAATAAGTGTAAGGCCAGCCGTAAAACTCGCCTTGACGAATTCTTGTCAAGTAATCCGGCACCAAATCATCTCCCAAACCGTCGCGTTCGTTGACTGTGGTGTAGAGTTGATTGGTTTTTGGGTGAAAATCCAATCCCACCGGATTTCGCAACCCAGAAGCAAAAATTTGCTGGTTCTTGCCGTCCAAATTCATCACTTGAACAGACGCCCTCGGCAGCGGTTCGGCATCGGCATTAGACTGCGATCCAACTGAGACGAAAAGCTTGCTATTGTCGGGGGAAACGACAACATTTCGCGTCCAGTGTTGGTTGTAGCCGCCGCCCGGTAAATCGGCAATTTTTTGACCAGTACCTGTTAATTGTTCCTGCCCTTTTGTGTAGGGAAATCGGCGGACTTCAGCGGTATTTCCGAGGAAAAAATAGCGATCGGCAAAAGCCATGCCAAAGGGAATATTTAACCCGTTTTGGGCACTTGCAAAAGTTTTGCGAACCTCAGCAACCCCGTCGCCGTTGGCATCTCGCAACAGGGTAATCCGATTCTGCCGGGTTTCTGTTACCAAAACATCGCCTGTCGGCGTCAAAGCCAGCCATCGGGGAGCGTCTAAATTGTCAGCAAAAACGTTAACGACAAAGCCAGGAGGCACTCGCAGCAATGGCGATGCGGGAATCGGTATTACTTGAGGAGGTTTTGAGGCGCTTTCGCTGGCTCCTGGCTGCGGCAAAGCAGTTGCAACAATACGGATTGGCTGCGGCGAAAGCGGTTTGGTCGGTACAATTTGATTTGTCCCAACATTTCCCAGCGGTGCACGGGAGGGAATTTGCGACACGGGGCCGCTGTCGCCAACTGCAGGGGCGATCGCATCTGTAGCTCGATCGCACGCAATCATCGGCAACAGCAGAATTAGCAGCAAGAAACGCAGGTAATACATAGCAGCGATTTCTCCACAATTGCTGGACAATTCTATTATTCTAACTGCTATTAAACAGCTAAGCCACCGCCGGCGCGGTGGCTTCATTCCATTTACTGATACCAGTTGTACAAAACAATGCAACTGTAGGCCGGTGCTCCAAACTTTGAGCTCGATCGGTCAATCGATTTTAGATTTTAGATTTTAGATTAAAGATTAAAGAATTGAAGAACGCGACCCCACGAATGAATCCGGGGGCCCCGGATCAAATTGCTCGATCGTCATTGCCAATTCCCAATCGAAAATCAAAAATCTCAAATCGAAAATGGTATAGCCTAGCTCTACCAAAGTCCTCTCACAGGAGCCGGACGGGGAGCCGGAGCCGGAATTGGACGGGGAGCCGGACGGGGAGCCGGAGCCGGAGCCGGACGAGGAGCCGGACGCGGTGGGGGTTCTGGAGCCGGACGCGGTGCCGGTGCTGGGGTTGCGGGACGAGCAACCGTTGTGGCTACCACCTTATAATCGGGGATCACGGCGATATTTTGTATCTGAGAGCCGGCGACGGTGGCTCTGACTTTCATTCCCGGTACTAGGCCAATAATTCTCAGGACGCATCTTTGAACCCTGAGAGTCCTGTACGGCGCGCTTTCTTCGCGAATAGTTACTACATCGCCGACAATACTTTTGACAAAACCGACAATGGTTGTAGTGTTTGCTGTTGTGGTGGTCTGCGTTTGGGCTATTTGAGTTGCAGGGTTAGCCATCGCAGGATTTACTGAGACCGCCGAAATTAGCACCGACAGTGTTGCACCTGTCAATAATTTGATGTTCTGAAGACGCATTGAAACCTCACATTAACTGCTATTCAGGGTTGGGTTTGCTTCCGCTGCACGAAAGTCCCAACTTCTATACCTAATCCAGTTTAATCCCCAGAGTAGGAAATTTATGACAATCTCAAAAAAAGATTATCGAACAAGTATTGAAAGACTAAATTTTACATCATAAGTTCCCGATTTACAACAAGTTCAGCGGTTTGCATCTCTAGAGTGTTGCCGTGATATATTGAGTTTATTCGATCGACCGTTGCAGTTTTTTTCCGCAGACCTAACTGTTGCTGGGAGGAACTCTACCTAAAGACAGATTGTGCTTGCCGGATACAGCAGCGCCATAGTTTGAATACTCGATCGCCCGCTGGCCATTCCTAAAAAATCAAATTAGTCGGAGGGAAAATTTAATCATTTTCTTGCAAGATTTACGCAGAAACCGGGTTTTTTAACGACATTCTATTGCGGAACTCCACTGAGCAGCTTCTAAAAACCTTGTGGTTTTGGTATTATTGCCTAAGCTTTGTGTTGAGTTACAAGTTATCAGTGGTGGAATTTCAACTAAAAACTGTGCAGCGCAGTTGCCGTCAAAAAGCCCTCTCAAAATTTTTCCGATCGGGTGCGGTTGGCGGATAATTAGATAGGAACTTTGTAGGAACTGCTGGTTAGGAGTTTAGCGAACAAAAAAATGGTGAACAGCAAATTTTTATTTAATAAGCTAATTGTGCTTAGCTTGAGTGCAGCCGCGCTGTCGGTGGGCATACAGCAGCAGGCGACGGCCGAAGTGGTGGCTAATTCACGTAATAGTGCGATCGCAGCGCAGCGGCCCACATCCGAGACACAGTTGCCGAATCTCCCAGCCCCAGAACTGCCGCCATTGGGAGAACCATTTCGTTATCTTCCCCAGGAACCAAATCCTGCGGTAAATCCTATTGAGGAAGTGCGTTTAGTGCTGAAATTGCGAGAACGCCGCGTCTATGTTTACCGACAAAATAAGGTGCAAACCAGTTTCCCGGTTGCTGTGGGAAAAGGCGGGTGGGAAACTCCTACAGGCAATTTTAAAGTTATGCAAATGATCAAAGATCCAGTTTGGCAAAATCCTTGGACAGGAGAACTTATTCCTGCTGGGCCAGACAATCCATTAGGGAGTAGGTGGATGGGGTTTTGGACGGATGGCAAGAATGTGATTGGTTTTCATGGTACTCCGAATCCAGAGTCGATCGGGGGGGCCGCTTCTCACGGCTGTGTCAGAATGTTTGACAAAGACGCACAGGCTTTATTTGAGAAAGTCGCAGTTGGCACACCGGTGATAGTTGAGCATTAGTTATTTGGAGATTGGGGTGCATCAAAATATCCAGGAACAGGCTTTCCGGCCTGTTCCACAAAAATTCAATACAGGCAAGATGCCTGTTGCACAAAAATTCAATTTTCTTGTGGGGAGTAGGGGTTGGGCAGGAGAGCCCGCCCATGAAATACTAATTGATAATGGTGATTTTCGGCGAGTTAGAACTTACACCTTAAACCTCTGTCAGCAACAGGCTTTCCGGCCTGTTCCACAACAAAGAGTTATATCATGTCCGGTCGATTTCCTCCGCTTCGCTTCGCCCGAAATCAGGTAGGGGCGGGTAAACCTGCCAATATCTGCCAATAATTGACAATCTCAAAAACCCGCCCCGACCGGGATATTATGGTTAATCGATCGGACATGATATGATAATTCCCGGCGATTGAAATCGCGGCTACACATACAAAGTCCGCCTGCGCGGACTGAAGAATTTCTTAGTCCGCGTAGGCGGACTTCGTTTGTATAGTAGCGGTTTCAACCGCCGAGCGATTTTGATATTAGATAGATTGCTGATATTTTTCCAGCAATTCCGGGATGTAATCGTAGCCATCAACACCGATCGCCGGAATGATATTCGCTCGACTTTTCGCCAAAGCTTGTTTAAAAGATTCCGCCCCCATTTGACCCCGCAAAATAGTCAACAAACCAGCCGATTGACGCCATTCCATCGCACCAATTTGCTCCAAAGTATACATCCCCAAACTGCCTGCAAATATCGCTTTTTCTAGTGAGTTGATTCTGTAATAAGCTTGAGCCAAGTAAGCCAAATTCAGACCTTGCAAATATAAATCCCCTGAGAATTGAGCCGCTTGCCAACCTTTGAGCAAATATTCGATCGCACCTTCAGCATTTTCTAGGGCGATTTTAGCGATACCAAGACTGCTGGAACAAAAAGCTTGACTTTGCCTGTCTCCCAATCTTTCCGATAGCAACAAACCTTGTTCCAAATAGCCGATCGCACTCTCATAAACCTCTGGTTCCACCTCCTCCAACTGTCGCGCTTGAAACACTTCGCTGTAACCCAAATTAGCCAGAGCATTTGCCTCGCCTTGCCGCTCTCCCGCTTGTCGTGCCATAATTAAAGCCCGCTGGCTGTAATTAATCGCTTCCTGATAATTTTTTTGAGCAACATAGTTGCGGCTGATGTGATTGAGATTGGCAACTTCGCAAGCTTTGTCTCCTTCGGTACGGGCAATTTCCAGCGCTTGCTTGTGCAGCAAGATCGATCGCTCGTAGGCCCCAGCGGCCTGCATCGAATAACCCAAAAGCGTCAGAATCCGAGCTTTCGCTTGAGTGCCTTCAACTCGGCGCAGCGGTTCGTCTAAATAATCCAAAGTATGACGCAGAGCTTTACCATCAAAGGAAGCAAAAATCCCGCCGTAAAGCGGAAAATATTCTCGCTGAGAAAAAGCGCGCAAAATTTGCAAAGTTACTTGAAAACAAGCATTTGCCAACTGCTCCCCGCTCTTGGTAGAATTATTAAACCCACTAGCTAGCTGACTCCAAATTACCGCAAAAGTAATGTAAGTAGAAATTGAAGCTTTTGTTGACACTTTGGAATCGTAAACTTGCTTGTCAAACCATGTCGCCAACGCCCGCTGCAAGCACTGCAAAATAATCGCCACTTCCACCAATATGCCTAAATCTAAATTCGATTGCTGGGCTGCGAATTGAACTACCGATTCACCGAGCGCAATAGTCTTCAAAAGAGCCTGGGGAAAGGGACTGTTAACTTTTTTGGCCCAAAAAGCCCAAGGCCCATTTTCTTCGGGACTACCGGCAAATCCTAGCTGCTGCGGCTGATAAATCCAGCCCACAAGTTCCGGTTCCAAACGCTGCCAAGATTCTAAACCTTTAGCGATGCCGGCGGTGATTTGCTGCAAATCTTGTTCGGTTTCGGGATTAGAAGTTTGCAGCATTTGTTGGTGCAGAGATTTTGCCAATTGCTGCAATTGAGCGAGAGTCAGCGGATGTTCTTTATTCGGATCGATTACTTGTAATAATGCCAGGAGGCGGGCGTTAGATTCGGCACTAACGATTTGTTGGATTGAGGAGGCAATTGCGCGATCGACGCGGTTATCTTTCTGCCAGCGTTCCCATTCTCCTTGGATGGTTTTGAGCGCTCGGAGGCTGCGATTTGCCTTTGCTTGTTTGATTTCGTCTTTTTCATTTCTGAGTTGATTTTCGGCGGCATCAAGGCGTTCGCCGAAACAGCGTTCAAAGATTTCGCCAGTACCGGTACTAATGTCTTGCACCAGCATTTGATAAACTTGTTCTTTGGAGCGAATTTGACCTTTGAGGGTGATTTCGACAATTTTGTCGATTAGGCCTAAGTAGCGATCGCGCAATGAGGTAGAGTCTGGCATAATTTATTTTTAGTTAATAAGTTTTTATCGACAGCGCTTGCAGCTTGCACCATTTCATGCTGCTACTTAATTTTACAGCTCATCTGGATTAATGCCCATTGCTCTGAGGCGATCGGCTAAACGATTTGCTCGCTGACTTTCTAATTCCGCTCGCTGACTTTCTAATTCCGCTCGCTGCCTTTCAAATTCCTCTGGAGTCAGAACCCAATCGCCGCTAGCATCGTACCAGCGCAGCCACAACCTCGAACAACCTTGATAACAACCTTCCCACAAACCTATACCTAATTCTAATTCCGGTATCCAGAAGCGCGACTCGGTTAAAACTTGTTCCCGGTAAAGATTGCCAATCAAGCGAAATACTCTCAGTTGATTGTTGTACCGACTAAAAACAAAGTAGTAAGGAATCTGCAAAATCTGTTCGTAAACTCGCCACTTAGTAGGGGGTTTATTTCGTGCTTCTTCTGTAATTCCTAAATCCTCATCTTCCGTTCCCGGTGACAGCAGTTCTACTACTACCAGAGGACTGACATTTTCTTGCCACATCACGTAGCTGAGGCGCAATTCGTCACCTCGATAAAATCTCGGAGCCCCCAAGACGACAAACCAATCAGGTCTTTTGTACCAATTGAGATGGTTAGAATCGTAGTAGAGATTGAGGTCTGTCGCTATAAATATTTGTTCTGGCGGATGGTTGGCGGGGCGGCAGGTTAGGCGCAGCAGTTCGGGTTGAAAGTCGTGGAATTCGTCAGGCAAACCGGGTTCCTCCGGGTCTTCACTGGGTAGATCGTACATCGTAGGGAGGACTTTTGTCTGGGAATGCTGCGAATCCGGTACGTACATCGTCATAAGATTACCCAGGCGAGACGGCTTGAGGAGATTGAGGCGGTACGGTAATTGTAATATTATAGCGCGATGTGATTTCTTGCGGCAGAAAGTCGGTATCTTCTGCACCGGGAATCTTAGCTAAATGGCGATCCTTGGGAACACCATGTTTAATAGTTGTAGTTAGTGAGGCATCACAAAAAAGATGAAAATAAAGCTATACGATCTTAAGCTAGATAGTTGATTGGACAATGTGAGTTAGTAAAGGTTAGAATGTTGAGGTTAGAATTCAGATTTTAGAAACGATGATGACACGCTTAGATAAAGTACGGCAACTCCAAGATATATTTATTGCTTGTGCAACAGGTGGCGATCACAGTGATCGGGAATACCGTAAACTCCGTTTAGAGTTATTGAGAGATAGCGCAATCAGAGATCGCCTTCCTCAATTTGTTAGAAATTGCGACGAAATCTCAAAATTCTGGGGTTTTATTAAAGCAAAGTTCGGTACCTACCAAGAACGAAGGATGTTTATATGGGAAGAATTTGGTTCATTGATTGCGTCTCTAGAGCAAAATATTATTGTGGCTCAACCAGCAGATGATGATATTTCCGCCATTCTTATCAATTTCGATACAGAACAGGTTCATATTGCTTGGCAAAAAGCTCTTGAACGCCGAAATCAAGATCCAGAAGCAGCGATTACTATGGCGCGTACATTAATCGAATCGGTTTGTAAACACATTTTGGATGAAGCAGGCATTTCTCATAGTGATAAAGATGATTTGCCTAAACTATATTATGAAACGGCTAAGCAACTTAATCTGGCTCCTCAACAACATCAAGAAGAGGTTTTTAAACAAATTCTTGGTGGTTGCCAGAGTGTGATTTCAGGACTTGGTACTTTACGTAATAAGCTTAGTGATGCTCATGGTAAAGGGAAACAAGCTATTAAACCTTCTCCTCGACACGCTGCACTTGCTGTCAACTTGGCGGGTTCAATGGCAGCTTTTTTGGTCGCCACTTGGGAGGAACGATTGTCGAAAGCGACCTAACAAGGCGATTGGAACGGACTGGGGAAAGCGACTGGTAAGATTACAAAGGCTAGTTGGAGTCACTCAATCAGAACTTTAGACCGTTGAAATGCTGACCTTGCAAAGGGAAACGTTAAAAACATTTCGTTTCCCTCTTTCTGTTACCACCTCGGTCTAATACTAGAATTCCGGCCTTCTCTCAGACTTGGCGACGGCACACCATTCTTGAAATAACACCAAGCTCGATCGCCCTCCACTCCCGGCCTCACAAAAGTAAAAGCCTGACATTGTTCATCAAACACACGGATTTGTTTGCAAAGATCCGGGTCTGGTTGGCTAATGTACATATTCCTATAATCAGCGCCGATTCTGTCAGTATTTAACTCTAAATTCCACCTTGTCAACAGGCACTAGCTGCGGCAGTGCAGTTTAAGCTTTTGCACGGATTTTATTCAAAGCAGAGGCTGTACTACTACGCACATTTGGATTGGAGTCTTTCAGCAAGACAATTAGCTGCGGCAGTGCAGTTTTAGCTTCTGCACCGATACTTCCCAAAGCATTGGCTGCACTACTACGCACAGTTGCATCTGAGTCTTGAAGCAGGGAAATTAGCTGTGGCACAGCAGTTTTAACTTCTGCACGCATCCTTGCCAAAGCATAGTCTGCACGGCTACGCACGTTTGCATCGGAGTCTTTCTGCAACAGAATTAGCTGCGGCAGTGCAATTTTAGCTTCTGCACCGATACTTCCCAAAGCATTGGCTGCACTACTACGCACAGTGGCATCGGAGTCTTTCAGCAACAGAATTAGCTGCGGCACAGCAGTTTTAGCTTCTGCACCCATCCTGCCCAAAGCATAGTCTGCACGGCTACGCACAGTTGCATCGGAGTCTTTCAGCAACAGAATTAGCTGCGGCAGTGCAATTTTAGCTTTTGCACCAACCGGCACATCTGAGTCTTTCAAGGTTTTGACAAAGGCAGGAATAGCAGGAAGACCAATTTGTCTTAGAACCTCAGCAGCACTCTGGCCGACTGACAAATTCTGATCCTGCAAAGCTTCCATCCTATCAGGGATGGCGGGTTCACCTCTTTTTCGTAACAGCTTAATAGCTGCATCAAGTGCCGTTTCATTGTTAGTCTTTAACTTGTCGGTGAGGGAGGCAATCTGTTTGGGATTAGCTGTGGGTTCGTCCCCAATTCCAGCCGCAGCATTGCGAGTCAACAGCAAAGGCGATGTGAAAGATAGAAACGAGAGGGCAATTACGGCAGCTAATCTTTGTCGGCAGTGCTTAGTCATGGGCTAGAATCCTTGTGTTTGATGAGCCGTCTCAGCCATTTGAATAATTGTGTATACATTCTCATCAAACTGTTTCAGGACTCCGGGGCATCTAAATTTGTGCTTGTCCGTGGTGAAATCGATCGCCCTAAATACTGCTTAAAAAGGGGGACTTTAAGAACATTCCGGTTTTCCCCCTAAAAAACAATTCTTTACGTGTAACTCTTGCTTGGAATTTCAATATATGAATCCGGCTTTTCATTCTGTTGATGAATAGCAAAGAAACGGCGCTCAATTTCCTTTAGAACTGCTGCATCATAATAAATCATGCCACACTCAAGACAAATCTCTACTGGCGTGTTAGGAACTAGCAAGTATTTACCTTGATGACTGTAAAGGTAATTAATTTTACGTTCCTCAGAGCGGTTGCTACCGCAGGTATTGCATCGGATTTCTCGCATGGGTCTATCCTCATTATCCCGGATTTCGGATTCTCAATCGACCTAATTCCGCAGTGATAATAGCACCTGACTGGAGTTCTTGTCCGTGAAGTGCGAGCGCCTGCAAGCAAACTTCTGCTTGCTGTCTCGCCGCTAGATTAACTAAACGGATAATCCCGCAGTGAGGTACGCCTCGGACTATTGCAAGTTCGCCAAAATCTTTGTCTAATGTTACTAGAATACGACCCTCATTATATGCACGAGAAAGAATCTCTTCGTCGCCCGGATCTTCAGGCCAATCTCCCGTCCATATTGCATCATGTCCAGCGATTTCGAGTTGTTGGCGGGAACCGCCCCAAACACAAGTATCCAAAAGAATTTTCATTAGCCAGCTTCCGCCAAGAGAGGTTCGATACGCTCGTGACTAACCAGTCGGTGAGCATAAACTAGACAAGCCTGAATATCTTCTCTTTCTAGCCAGGGATAGCCTTCTAGAATCGTTTCAGGAGTGTCGCCTGCGGCTAACATTCCTACAATATGCTCAACTGCAAGACGGCGACCCCGAATAATCGGTTTTCCGTTAAATATCTTGGGATTTACTGTGATTCGTTCTAAGAGTTTTTGAGCATCCATAATTTGAGGCATAATGAGATAATCACTATTTTATCATATTTGATGATTTCCGAACCCCTTACCCTCTCAACCAGCAATCCTGTTTTAGCAGCCAAAGGATTAACTCGTCGTTTTGGTGGTTTAATTGCTGTAAACAACGTATCTTTTACAGTTGAAAAACACGAAATTTTTGGATTAATCGGCCCTAACGGCGCGGGCAAGACAACTCTATTTAATCTAATGACTGGACTGATACCTGCTTCTAGTGGCAACCTGATTTATCAAAATGAAAATATTTCCCAATTGAAGCCTTATCAAATTGCCAATAAAGGTATTGCCAGGACTTTTCAAAATATCCGGTTGTTTGGGGAACTTTCTGCAGTGGAAAATGTGGCGATCGCCCGACACATCCACAGTCGATCGGGCAATCCAGTTTTATCGGTGCTGGCGGGGATTTTCGGCTTGCCAGCATCTAACGCAATGGAACGCAAAACCCAGCGGAAAGCCTTAGAATTGTTGGATTTAGTCGGATTGGGCGATCGCGCGGGCGAACAAGCCAAAAACTTGCCCTACGGCGACCAGAGGCGCTTAGAAATTGCTCGCGCTTTAGCCCTAGAACCCCAAATACTCTTGTTAGATGAACCAGCAGCGGGCATGAATCCCAATGAAAAGCACAAATTAAGCGAATTTATCCGCGAAGTGCGCCAACAATTTAATTTAACTGTAATATTGATCGAGCATCATGTACCGCTAGTTATGGGATTGTGCGATCGCATTGCCGTCTTGCATTTCGGTCAGCTTATTGCTTTGGGCGAGCCTGCTATTGTCAGGAACGATCCTGCTGTGATTGAAGCTTATTTGGGAGATGAAAGTTAGATATAGCGAAATTAGATAAAACTAACACCTTGCACCATTATCACGCATTCTGTAGGGGCGGGTTTCACCAACAATAACTGCCTAAGACCAATAATTTCATAAACCCGCCCCCACCCAACGGTAAATCGGAATCTACCTCAAAGTCACACAAAATGCACGACACCCCGCCAGAAAAAACCCAAAACATCCTCTTAGAACTCAAGAATCTTTCTGTAAATTATGGTGGCATTCAAGCCATACAAAATATTAATCTCACGATTAATGCAGGCGAGGTTGTCAGTCTCATTGGTGCCAACGGTGCGGGCAAAAGTACCACATTGAGAGCTATTTCTAAAATAGTTAATTTGCGACAAGGACAAATTATTTATAACGGGCGCGACATTAGTCGCCGCCAAGCTCACGAAGTTGTGAAATTGGGAATCGCCCACAGTCCAGAAGGGCGGCGGGTTTTGGCGCAGCAAACGGTGTTAACTAACTTAGAATTGGGGGCCTATATTCGATCGGACTCGGCGGCAGTAAAAGCCGATTTAGAGCGCCAATTTGAGATATTTCCCCGCCTAGCAGAAAGGCGCCGTCAGCTAGCAGGAACCCTCAGCGGCGGGGAACAGCAAATGCTGGCGATCGCCCGTGCTCTGATGTCGCGCCCGAAGCTGCTATTATTAGACGAACCCAGTTTAGGCTTAGCACCTGCGATCGTCAAAGAAATTTTTGCAATTATTCAAAACCTCCGCTCCACAGGCGTTACAATTCTTTTAGTCGAACAAAACGCCAGTTTAGCACTGCAAATTGCCGATCGGGGTTACGTGCTAGAAGCTGGTAACATTACTCTCACAGGTATTGGAGCAGATTTGCTAAACGACGAGCGAGTCAGGAGCGCATATTTAGGATGACTTGGTTAATTTTGGCAATTTTGAGCGCTTTTTTTGAAGCAGTAAAAGATGTTGTTAGCAAACACAACCTGAAAGCAAACGACGAATATGTCGTCACTTGGTCGCTAACATTTTTTACAGCAGTCTTTTTAACTCCGTTGCTATTTATTATAGAAATACCTCCATTAAACCAACAATTTTGGATAGCTTTGTTAATCGGAGCCAGCATGAACGCAGTCATTGCTCTCCTCTACATTAAAGCCATCAAACTGTCGGATTTATCCCTCGCCGTGCCACTGGTAGCTTTGACGCCCTTATTCATGCTGCTGACTTCACCGTTAATTGTCGGCGAGTATCCCAACTTTTTTGATGGTATTGGAGTTTTTCTCATTGTCATGGGATCTTATCTATTAAACATCAAAGAAAAATCTCAAGGCTACTTAGCCCCCTTCAAAGCACTTTTGCACCAACCAGGGTCAAAATTGATGTTACTCGTAGCTTTTCTCTGGAGTATTACCACAAATTTTGACAAAATCGGCGTGCAAAACTCTTCCCCGATTTTTTGGGTGTTCGCTTTATTGACGAGTATGAGCGTCCTATTGCTGCCAGTTTTACTGCACAAAACCTCTAACCCCAAGCGCCAAATTATCCAATACTTACCGATGCTAATGGCAATGGGCTTTTTCAATGCTTTAGGAGTCATTTTTCAGATGCAAGCTTTGACACTGACTTTAGTCGTGCAAGTAATAGCACTTAAGCGTACCAGCGTATTAATGGGTGTACTGTTCGGCCATTTTATTTTCAAGGAAAAAGATATTCAGGAAAGATTTTTAGGAGCTGCTATCATGATGGGAGGAGTTTTATTTATAACATTATAAATTTTTCATATTTTATGTAATTTGGTTTGCGGACTCGGAATGCAAGTCCTCTCCAAAATCCTACGACTTGCATTCCGAGGCTGCGGACGCTTTTTTCGTGGCATAATTAAGCGAGAGGCTGTGCCTCTGAGACTTCGTTTAATTTCGACTTGTTATATATAGAGGAAAAATTAATGCACAAAATAGCAGCCACACCGGGAGGTTGGAACCCTCAATCAGAAGGAGTAATTTTTATTCAGCAAACCCCCGCACCAATAGTATTTATTAGTGCTGCTGACACCGACATTCAAACACTCGCAGTCGCCGCATCCAAAATGCCGGCAGAATTCCCCAAACTTCGGGCAGTAAACCTGCTTCAGTTGCAGCAACAACTAACAATTGATACTTATGCCGAAGAAGTTTTAGAACGCGCTGAAGTAATAATTTTAAGGCTGTTAGGAGGGCGTTCTTATTGGTCTTACGGGTTAGAAATTCTGCGGGAAACAGTGCAGAAAACTAACGCATCACTGATTGTAATGCCGGGAGAAGACAGTCCAGATCCCGATTTAATCAGCCATTCAAATGTATCGCTGTCAGCAGTCAATAAACTGTGGCGCTATTTCACAGAAGGCGGAGTCCAAAACTTTGTTAACGCCCTCAAATTTGCCGCCGATACTTGCCTGAAAACTGCTTATAATCCACCGCTACCTCAAACAGTTTCCCGCGTCGGAATTTATGATTGGGGCGGAGAATCGGGGGCGTGTGTTGCAACTTTACAACCAGATTCAGAGCCCCCTAAATCCCCCTTAACAAGCGGGACTTTGACAACTTCTTCCTCCCCCCTTAAGAAGGGGGGCTGGGGGGGATCTCCGGGTTTATCACCAGATTCAGAGCCCCCTAAATCCCCCTTAACCAGGGAGACTTTGACAACTTCTTCCTCCCCCCTTCTTAAGGGGGGCTGGGGGGGATCTCCGGGTTGGGAAACACTCCCTAAAGGGCACGGGGAGGGCGGGCACGGGGGCACCGCCCCTACGGTCGGAATTTTATTTTATCGCGCTCATTACTTATCAGGAAACTTAGCACCAATTGATGCACTTTGTCAAGCTCTCTCAGAGCGAAACTTAGTACCGGTTCCCGTCTTTGTATCTTCTCTGCGGGAACCAGATTTGCAAATAGAATTGCTAGAGTATTTTCAACCAAAAGAATCAGAACCAATTCAATTATTGCTCAATACCACAAGTTTTGCAGTCTCCGGTTTCAGCAGTCAAGAACCGGAACAAAACAGCTTAAAATCCTTAGATGTTCCTGTATTGCAAGCAATATTCAGCGGTGGCGGTTTGGAACAGTGGGAAACGGAACTTCAGGGACTTTCGCCACGCGATGTGGCGATGAATGTAGCATTGCCAGAAGTAGATGGCAAAATCATTACTAGGGCCGTTTCTTTTAAGGCTGTACAGACTTGGAATAGCGAATTGGAAACCGATGTAGTCGGTTATGTCGCAGCGGGCGATCGCATTTCATTTGTAGCAGATTTAACCGCGAATTGGGTGAAGATGAAACAAACCCCAGCCGCCAAGAGACGCATCGCCATAATTTTAGCAAATTACCCCACTCGCAACGCCCGCTTAGCCAATGGCGTCGGCTTAGATACGCCCGCTAGCTGTGTCGAAATCCTCAAAGCTATGCAGCAAGCTGGCTATCAAATTGAAAACATCCCCGCTAGCGGCAACGAGTTAATTGAACTCCTGACTTCTGGCGTGACAAATGACCCGGAAGGACGCGAATTGCGGGCTGTTCATCAATCTTTGGATTTGGCCGAATATGAAGAATATTTTGCTAGTTTGCCGCAGGAAGTGCAAGATGGGATTTGTAAAAGATGGGGGCTTCCGGGAAGCTATGCACAAGATTTTATAAGTAACAATACGTCTTTTCCGATTCCGGGGATTCAGTTTGGGAATGTATTTGTAGGAATTCAACCATCGCGGGGATACGAACTTGACCCCGCCTTAAATTATCACGCCCCAGACTTAGAACCAACTCACAATTATCTAGCTTACTATTACTGGTTGCGAGAAAAGTTGGGAATTGACGCTATAATTCATGCCGGAAAACACGGCAATTTAGAATGGTTGCCCGGTAAAAGTATAGCATTGTCTAACAAATGTTATCCAGAAGTAGCATTAGGCGCAATGCCGAATTTTTATCCCTTCATTGTCAACGATCCGGGAGAAGGTTCGCAAGCAAAAAGACGATCGCAAGCTGTGATTATCGACCACCTGACACCGCCGATGACTCGCGCCGAACTCTACGGGCCTTTGCAGCAGTTGGAAACCTTAATTGATGAATATTGCGAAGCCCAAAGTTTAGATCCGTCCAGATTGCCGATGATTCGCGATCGCATTCTCGCCCTCACCAACAAAGAAAACTTAGATAAAGACTTAGGAATACAACTAAATAAATCGGAATTTACAGAATTTATCACCCGCACAGACGGCTATCTTTGTGAACTCAAAGAATCCCAAATTCGCGACGGATTGCACATTTTCGGTCAGTGTCCCGAAGGTAGACAGTTGAGAGATTTGATAATTGCGATCGCCCGCCATCCCACCAACGGGCGATCGGGCTTAACCCGCGCCCTAGCAGAAGACTCAGGCTACGATTTCGACCCCTTAACCTGCGATCCAACGTCGATAATTCAGCAGCGCACAGCAGGCGATTTAACAGCCGAACTCGAAGAAAAAGCCGCTGAATTAGTAGATAACTTAATCGAAAACCTTCGGGTTAATCCGCGTTCATCTGCGGTAAAAAATATCCAAATAGGAGAATCCACCCAACAAGAATTAGACTGGATCAATAACTATCTTTTACCATCACTCCTCCAAACAAACCAAGAAATTACCAACCTTTTGCGCGGACTAGATGGGAGGCACATACCCAGCGGCGCATCCGGCGCGCCCACTCGCGGCAGACCAGATGTATTGCCCACCGGCCGCAATTTTTACTCAGTGGATATCCGCGCCATTCCCACAGAAACCGCCTGGAGAGTTGGCAGAGTTGCTGCTGAAACTTTAATCGAAAGGTACACCCAAGAAAACGGCGAATATCCGAAAACTTTGGGTTTGTCAGTGTGGGGAACATCCACCATGCGGACGGGGGGAGACGACATCGCCGAAGCCTTGGCGCTGATAGGAGTTCAACCAGTTTGGGATGGCCCTTCGCGCCGGGTTGTAGATTTTGAAATCTTGCCAGTTTCTGTTTTGGGGCGACCGCGCGTTGATGTTACTTTGCGAATTTCTGGCTTTTTCCGCGATGCTTTTTTTAATTTAATTGATTTGTTTGATAGTGCGGTAAAAGCTGTGGCAGATTTAGACGAATCTGCAGAAGACAACCCTTTAGCCGCACAAGTTAAGGAAGAGATTTTGTATTTGGAATCTACAGGTTTGAGTCAGGAAGAGGCGCAAGGGCGATCGCAATTTCGAGTCTTTGGCTCAAAACCAGGTGCTTACGGCGCAGGACTTCAAGGCATAATTGAAGCTCAAAACTGGACAGACGACAGCGATTTAGCAAAAGCTTACATTAATTGGAGCAGTTACGCCTATACCTCCTCTAGTTCCTCAAATTTGCCGGGAGATTTAGCAGGAGTTAAACAGAGTGAATGGGGATGTTCTGCACCCGAAGCATTTGAACAACGCCTCGGTCAAATGCAAATAGTTCTGCAAAACCAAGACAACCGCGAACACGACATCCTCGACTCCGACGATTATTATCAATTCCAAGGCGGAATGACGGCCGCAATCCGCAATTTGCAAGGCAAAAATCCTGAAACCTATTTTGGAGATAATTCGATTCCTGAAAATCCGAAAGTGCGGCAACTGCGGGAGGAAATTGCGCGGGTTTATCGCAGCAGGGCTGTGAATCCCAAATGGATAGAAGGTGCGATGCGACACGGTTATAAAGGTGCTTTTGAAATTGCAGCAACTGTTGATTTTTTGTTTGCTTACGATGCTACGGCAAATTGTGTAGAGGATTTTATGTATGAAGGAATCGCAGAGGCTTACATTTTTGATGAAAAAGTGCAAACATTTATTCAAGAAAACAATCCTTGGGCACTGCGAGATATGGCGGAAAGATTGCTAGAAGCTCGTCAGCGGGGGTTGTGGCAGAGTGCGAACCAGGATACATTGGATAAATTGAGGTCGATCGCCCTGCAAGCCGAAGCAGTCATCGAATCCCATACATAAATACTCAAAACGTCACCATCGCGGCTGCCGAGGAATGGCCGCTTGCGATAATATCTAGTAATGTTTCGCGATCGCTGAAAGCTTTATGATTCGCCGCTACATTGCTAGCATCAGCACCAGCATCCTCAAACGTACCTGCGCCGCCGCCGCTGTATTAGCCGTAACTTTGGGATGTTCGTCAACGAAGCCGCCCAACACCGCAGCGCCATCGGGTTCGATCGAGGAATCCGCCGTCCTAGCGCAGTCCCCAACGTCTCTGTTAGCTCAAAACCGCAACAAAACCAGAAAATCCCTCAGCCTTCCCTCTTGCGCGCAAAACGACGCCTTCACGGAGTCAGTTAACTTTGCCACCCAAGCTTCTAATTTGGCTCAATCAGCCAATTCAAAAGAAGACTGGGACGAAGTAGCAGCCCTGTGGGTGCAGGCCGTCGCCTGGATGCAAGCGGTTCCCCCCGGCAGTCCCAGGCGGGCTTTTGCTGAGAAAAAAGTGGTGGAGTACATGAGAAACCTGGTTTATTCCCAACAGCAAGCGAGCGCAACCCGATCGCAAGCCAGTACAGTCAGCTTCAGCAGCGATTTACTCAACGAACAACTCGAACTTTACCTATCCTACGTTGCCGCAGTCGGCCCACCAGATGTTTTGATTGTCGGCAGTTCCCGCGCATTGCAGGGCGTAGATCCCAAACAGCTAAAACAATCTTTGGCCCAAAGGGGCCGTCCGGGCTTAAAAGTATTTAACTTTTCAGTCAACGGCGCAACTGCACAAGTAGTTGACTTTCAACTGCGGCGGCTTTTGAAGCCGGATCATTTGCCTCAAATGATTGTCTGGGCGGATGGTGTGCGCGCATTTAACAGCGGCCGGGACGATCGCACTTTTAATTCGATCGTCGATTCTGAAGGCAGCCAACTTATAGCCGCAGGCGTTCGCCCCGAACTGCCGTCGGATGAACCAAATGTGATTCCCCAGTGTTACAGATTCCCGCAGCCCTGCGCTAAAAATACTTTCCGCAAAGCATTGGCATCTGTCGATCGACCTTTCAGGACGGGATCTGGGGCCCACCCCACAATCAAATTCCTGTCCAGTGGAACGGGCATCTTGCCCGTTGCTGAGAATGCAGCAGGCGGGCAAGATGCCCAACCCCTACTCCCCAAAATCAAATCCCTCTCTAGTGGAACGGGCATCTTGCCCGTTGCTAACACCCAACCCCTACTCCCCAAAATCAAATTCCTATCTAGTGGAACGGGCATCTTGCCCGTTGCTAACACCCAACCCCTACTCCCCACAATCAAATCCCTCTCTAGTGGAACGGGCATCTTGCCCGTTGCTGAGAATGCTGCAAGATATGAGTTAAAACCGATCGCAGCGAATGCAGCCACCCAAAAAGCACAATTGATTCCAGTCTCACGACGGACAACAGTAGCCATCAGACAACTTAACCAATTGGCAGATTCGATCGACTCCAACGGATTCATGGCTATGTCGGGCAAGTACAATCCCAACACTTATTATCGACAACGCGCTTACGTTTCAGGCCAGTACGATCGCGACTACGAAAACTTCAACCTCGGAGGCAAACAAGCAGCAGCCTTTAATTCAGTTGTAGCATTTACCAAAGCTCGAAAAATTCCCCTGATTTTCGTCAATTTGCCCCTCACCGACGACTACTTAGACGGAACTCGCCTGCGGGCAGAACAGCAGTTCCGGCAGCGAATGCAGCAACTCTCGCGGCAAAAAGGCTTCGCTTTCCGCGACTTGTCGCAGCGGTGGCCGGGCCGCAACGACTATTTTTTGGACCCCAGCCACCTCAACCGCTTTGGGGCGAGCGCAGTTTCTAGCCTACTCGCGGCCGATTCCAGCATTATCTGGCCGCGGCCCAAATCCAGCCGCACCGAGGGGTAAAACCATTTTCGATTTTCGATTTTCGATTTTCGATTAAAGAATTGGGAATGACTGATTTCGATTTTCGATTTTCGATTAAAGTATGGGAAATGACTGATGAGATAAGGGTTTGCAGCTTTCCCAAAATGGGAGGACTTTTTGAAACTGCTATAAACCAGAGGGAGAGTCTCCGAGGGGAGATGCCCTGTGGCATCGGAATAATATTTTTCCGAGTACAGTGCGATCGTCCCGGTCGCGGCACTTGCGTTTAAAATCTAATCATCTAAAATCCCACATCGAAAATCTCAAATCGATGTGCACTGCGATCGTCCCGGTCGCGGCACTTCAGTTTAAAATCTAATCATCTAAAATCCCAAATCGAAAATCTCAAATCGATGTGCACTGCGATCGTCCCGGTCGCGGCAATTCAGTCTAAAATCTAATAATCTAAAATCTAAAATCTAAAATCTAAAATCGATAGGTTGTGCAACTAAAACAAGTAATTATCGCCCACAAAGCCAGAGATACCCTCAGCCAGCGGTGGGCAGAACAGTGTGCCCGCCAATTAGAAAGTCGCGGGTGTCAGGTTTTAATGGGGCCGAGTGGCCCCAAAGATAACCCGTATCCGGTGTTTTTAGCTTCTAGTAACAGCCCCATTGATTTAGCGGTGGTGCTGGGCGGCGACGGTACGGCCCTAGCTGCGGCGCGGAATTTGGCTGCTGACGGCATCCCGATTTTGGCAGCCAATGTGGGGGGACATCTGGGTTTTTTAACCGAGTCTTTTGATGATTTCCAAAATACTGAGGAGATATGGGACAGACTTTTGGAAGACAGGTATGCTGTGCAGACGCGGATGATGTTGCAGGCAACAGTTTTTGAGGGAAACAGAACCAATCTCGAACCCCAAAGCGATCGATTTTTGGCACTAAATGAAATGTGTGTCAAACCTGCTTCAGCCGATCGAATGCCGAGCTGTATTCTAGAAATGGAAGTTGACGGCGAAGTAGTCGATCAATATCAAGGCGACGGTTTAATTGTGGCAACTCCCACCGGTTCGACTTGCTACACCGCATCTGCCAACGGGCCGATTATGCACTCTGGAATGGAGGCGATCGCAGTTACTCCGATTTGCCCTTTGAGTTTATCGAGTCGGGCGATCGTCCTGCCGCCCGGTTCAGTCGTCAGCATTTGGCCTTTAGCAGATTACGAACTCAGTACCAAACTCTGGACAGACGGCATTTTGGGTACTGCAATTTGGCCGGGACAGCGCGTAGACGTGCGGAGGGCAGACTGCGAAGCCAAGTTTATCATTTTGCGGGAAAACTATTCTTATTTCAACACTTTGAGGGAAAAACTTCACTGGGCAGGAGCCAGAATTCGGTACAGCAACAATCACCGCAATTAATCCCAATCATCCACCATTAATTATTAATCTGTAGGGGCGGGTTTTACCAACAATAATCGCCTAAAATCAATAATCTCATAAACCCGCCCCCACAAGGCGATAAATCGCAATTTACATTTTTATGCTTCGACCGAAAGAAAGGTTGATATGGGTTATTAGTTGTGTGGGGGCGGGTTTATATAGATGGTTTGCGGTCATTAAATATTATTCGTAAAACCCGCCCCTACAGGATGCTATTTTACAGGCAAAACCCACCTTACCCAACCCATAATCTCTGTACTTTGTTAAGATCGCTCAATATCTTGACAAACAGCCTGATCTATGCAGATTTCCAAAAAATCAACCCGACCTTTCAACCCTCAAGATACCTATCCCTGTCCCGTGTGCCGCACCGGTCAAATTTCCACCCTAGCACTGATGGACGCCCTAGCTTGCAACTTCTGCCAGCACATTTATACTGCCAGCGTTGAAAGACAATCGCTCCAAATGGCCGATCGCCAACCGCCCGTCACTTGGCACTGGAACGGCAAACAGTGGATAGGAGCCCACCTCGAAGGCGTAGAATTCGGATGGCCCTACTTGGCAGCGGCTTTGGGTCTAATTTTCCTTCCCACCACCTTGCTGGGACTTTCAGCTTACTATTTTCCCCCGGTTCCCGGCAGCCGGTTGTCGTGGCTGCCCCTAGCTTGGACAGGCTTAGCTTTTTTGTCCCATTTAGGCATTGTGCTGTGGTTGATAGGTGAATTTTATCAATTCCCGGTAGTAACTTACTTCAGAGCTTGGGGGCGCAGGATACGCCGGCGCTAGCTTAAATGCTCTCTAACAGCCGATCGTCCGAGGGCGGCCCACCGACATCGATCCAGGTAAAATTAGAGGCGATCGCAAAATTCAATTCCCAATCAGCCCTGAAGCAGCTATAATCGTTAGCTATTCTAAATAGTCAAAAGCAAACGCATTGCGATTTGTGAGGAGAGCGATGAACATACTTGGAATCTCGGCGTATTATCACGACAGCGCCGCAGCCTTAATTCGCGACGGAGAAATTATAGCAGCAGCGCAGGAAGAAAGATTTTCCCGCAAAAAGCATGACGCCAGATTCCCTAAGAATGCGATCGCTTATTGCTTGAAAGAAGCGAACATAGATTTGCGGGAACTCGATCGAATAGTTTTTTACGACAAACCTTTAGTCAAATTCGAGCGCCTTCTCGAAACCTATTTAGCCTACGCACCCCAAGGTTTTCGCTCTTTCCTAGCCGCCATGCCGATATGGCTCAAAGAAAAGCTTTACCTCAAAACCATGCTCAAAAGAGATTTGGCAGCAATAGCAAACTGCAAAACGAATAAACTGCCATCTCTGCTATTTACCGAACACCACCAATCCCACGCAGCATCCGCATTTTTCCCCAGCCCGTTTCAAAAAGCAGCCGTTTTGTGCCTCGACGGCGTGGGCGAGTGGGCCACAACCTCGGTTTGGTTGGGAGACGGGAACCAACTTACACCTCAGTGGGAAATCGATTTTCCCCACTCCTTGGGTTTGCTTTATTCAGCTTTCACCTATTACACCGGCTTCAAAGTCAACTCTGGGGAATACAAACTCATGGGTTTAGCTCCTTATGGCGAACCCAAGTATGTAGACAAGATTCTCAACTATTTAATCGACCTCAAAGATGACGGAACTTTTCGTTTGAACATGGATTATTTCAACTATACAGTTGGCTTAACCATGACAAACAAGAAGTTTGACGAACTATTTGAAGGGCCGCCGCGTCAAGCTGAAGGAAAATTGACTCAGCGAGAAATGGACATTGCAGCTTCCATTCAAGTTGTTACCGAAGAAGTTGTTTTGCGGCTGTGCAGAACAGTTAAAAAAGAATTGGATGTCGATTATCTTTGTATGGCCGGCGGCGTTGCTCTCAACTGTGTTGCTAACGGCAGACTCTTGCGGGAAGGTATTTTCAAAGATATTTGGATTCAGCCGGCGGCGGGAGATGCTGGCGGTGCTTTGGGCGCGGCTTTGGCGATTTGGTATCAGTATTGCGAACAAACTCGCACTGTGAGCGCGAACTCGACAGCAAATAGTATAGAATCCCTCAAAACTGAGCTTGTCACTACAAACGCAGCGGTTGAGGAGAGGACTGAAGTTCTCACTGCCAACCAAGCAGTAGCAACTGTGGCGAAGTCTGTTGCTCATTTAACTTGTCACGATCAAATGCGGGGCTCATATTTGGGGCCGAGGTTTACTGACGCAGAAATTCTCGAATATTTGGATGCTGTCAAAGCCAGCTATCACCGATTGGATGATGCCGAATTAATGCCGCAGTTGGCGGAAATTTTGGAACAGGGAAATGTGGTGGGATGGTTCCAAGGGCGGATGGAATTTGGGCCGCGGGCTCTGGGCGGTCGATCGATCATTGGCGATCCCCGCAGTGCTAAAATGCAGTCCGTGATGAACCTGAAAATTAAATATCGGGAATCTTTTCGACCTTTTGCGCCGTCAATCTTAGCCGAGCGAGTTGCGGATTATTTCGAGATTGACCATTCTAGCCCTTATATGCTATTAGTAGCACCTGTCAAATCCAGTCTCCGCATTCCCATGACTGCGGAACAAGAGCAGTTGTTTGGCATTGAAAAGCTCAACATTCCGCGTTCCGAGATTCCGGCTGTTACCCACGTCGATTACTCGGCTCGCATTCAAACTGTTCACAAAGAAACCAATCCTCGCTACTATGACTTAATCAGCCATTTTGAAAAGCGATCGGGCTGTTCTATTGTGGTAAATACTTCTTTCAACGTGCGAGGCGAACCCATTGTTTGCACTCCAGAGGATGCTTACCGCTGTTTCATGCGAACCGAAATGGACTATCTGGTTTTGGAAAATTACTTGCTTCCCAAGTCCGAACAAATTCCTTGGAAACAAGATGATGCTTGGAAAAATGAATTTGAACTAGATTAGTCAGTTGACAGTTGACAGTTGACAGTTGACAGTTGACAGTTGACAGTTGACAGTGGTTATTAATAATTCTTGTTTACTGGTTATTGCTTATTAGCAAACGCAGGCAAGTAAAAACTGACAACTAACAACTGACAACTAACAACTGACAACTAACAACTAACAACTGACAACTAACAACTGACAACTAACAACTGACAACTGACTAATGAGCGACGAAATTAAAAAACTCGACAAAAAAGGCTTGCGCGATTTCGGGCTGCTAATTGGCGGCTTGATTGCAGTGCTGTTCGGTTTAGCAGTACCTTTACTGCGGCGGCATTCTCTACCTTGGTGGCCTTGGGCAATCTGCGGAGTGATGGTGCTGCTAGCATTGGTGGCGCCGAAATCGCTGAATCCCGTTTATCACGCGTGGATGCGCTTTGGACTTATTCTTAACAAAATCGAAACGCCGATCGTCCTAGGGATAGTTTTTTACCTGATAATTTGGCCGATGGGAGTGATCAAAAACATTTTCGGCGAAGATGCAATGCGCCGAAAACTCAATCCTAAAATGGATACTTACCGCGTCCCAAGTAAAGCCCGAACAAAAGTTAGTATGGAGCGTCCTTTCTAAGTGTTTGAAGCAACTTTAGATTTTCTCAAAGATTTGTGGGCGTTTATGAAAGAACGCCAAAAGTATTGGCTGTTGCCGCTCATTGTGACTTTAGTCTTTTTGGGAGCTTTGATTGTATTGAGTCAGGGTTCTGTGATTGCTCCATTTATTTACACGCTGTTTTGAAATAATGAGCAAGTTGAAAAATTTGGGTGTCAATTTGGGTTTGACACTCGGCGGTTTATTGATGGGGGTGGTAATTGGTGAAATTGGATTGCGGGTAGCGAGGATTGAAGGCTATCCCAAAATAGGAGATTTCGCAGACTCGGCGCCGACTGGTTTTCACACTGCCGATCCGAATTTGGGCTGGAAGCTGAAACCTGGTGCGTCGGGGGAGTGGAATGAGGAAGGTGCGAGTTTTGTGCAGGTGAATAGCGAGGGTTTGCGCGATGATCGTGAACATACAAAAGCAAAACCTCCAAATACTTTGCGCGTTGCGGTTTTGGGCGATTCTTTCACCGAAGCAATTCACGTACCTGTCGAACAAACTTTCTGGTCAAAATTGGAACGAAAGTTAGGCAACTGCGAAGCTGTTAAGGGACGGAAAAATGTTGAGGTCATGAATTTCGGGGTGCAGGGCTACAGTACAGCTCAAGCATTGATAATGCTGCGAAAAAAAGTGTGGGATTACAATCCTGATATTGTAATTCTTGCTTTTTTTATTGGGAATGATGTGATTAACAATTCGCCGCAATTGGAATATGACCTTTACCGACCATTTTTTGCTTATGATGCTAGTGGCAAATTAGTACCGGATATGTCTTTTCGCAATCGGGCGCCGATCGATCGCAACGAAAGAGCAGTTTCCTTCGTAGACCGAATGCCCAGTTTGATCGTCAACAATTCGCGCATTTTGCAGGTCATTAAAAAGGTAGACTTAGATAGGAAAAAGCGGGAGTTATCGGAGGATTTTACCAATTTAAGTGCCCAAAACTTCAAGGAACCTCAGGATGCAGCTTGGCAAGAGGCTTGGAGGTTGACAGAGGGTTTGATTGTGACGATGCGGAATGAAGTCGTGCAGAAAAATGCTGATTTCTTGGTTGTGACGATCGGCGCTCCGATCCAAGTTAGACCTGATGCCCAGAGGCGAAAAAATTATATGACAAAGTACAACATTCAGGATTTGTTTTATCCCGATAGGCGGCTGGAAAAATTGGGCGCGCGCGAGGGTTTTCGGGTACTGAATTTATCCGAACAGATCCAAGGTTACACTGAAAAATATCAAGTCTGCGCCCACGGTTTTGAGAATTCTGTACCCTGTGGGGGTCACTGGAATGAACTCGGACACCGGCTGGCCAGTATCCTGATTAACCGAAATTTGTGCCAACAATTGAAGCAGTCTCAACTCCCCAAAAAACAACCGTAATTAGTCAAATTTCATGAAAGATGCAAGGGCGCTCGAAAAAGGCAAAAATATATTAATTATAATCGCGGTTAATTTGGCGATCGCCTTTATTTGTCTGGAAGCTTTATCGCTAGCTTTTTATTTTATTAAGCAAAAGCAGTTTTTTTATACCAGAACTAAAGCCAAAGAAAAAGTAGTAGAAGATATTGAAAGGATCGGCATTAGACTTGATGAATCTATCGTAGAAAGACTGCACCCACTTTTTGGCTATGTGCTAAAACAAGGTGCTTTCACAAATGAAAAATTAAAGTTAAAAGTCAACAAACACGGCTTTTTTTCCCTCTACGAATATCCCTTTGTTAAAACCAATAAAAATCAAGTTATTATCGGAGTTTTTGGTGGTTCAGTTGCGAATAATTTTGCAGTTTCTGAATATGTAAATCGCCGATTGTCTAACAAATTGAAGACTTATCCAGAATTTGCCAACAAGGAAATTATTGTTTTAAATTTTGGCAATGGCGGCTACAAACAGCCCCAACAATTATTAATTTTAAATTACTTTCTGGCTTTGGGTCAAGAATTAGATTTAGTCATCAATATTGACGGTTTTAACGAAGTAGCACTGTCAAATTTAAACAACAAAGCCCAAGTAGAAATAGGAATGCCCAGCGTTCAGCACATACAGCCTCTGACTGGTTTAGCCAACAACAACTTGTCCCCAGAAGCGATGAGTTCGATCGTGCAAATTAACGAAAACAAAAAACAATTGAAAGCAGGTATTGACAAATTGCAAACTTGTCAGCTTGCTTTGTGTCACGCTGTTACCTCGCTACAGGTGCAACAATTAGTCAACAATTACCAGCAAGCAGTTGTCAAGTACGATTCCCAAGTCAAACAATCCAACTCAGACACAGCAAATAGCGGTATAGTATACATTCCCAAAGCTGACTCTGTTTTGCAGGATGCCGCTGCTTTTGAGAAAATGGCATCGCTGTGGTACGAATCGTCGATCGGGATGAATCAAATTTTATCAAGTAGAAAGATTAAGTATTTTCACTTTATCCAGCCCAACCAGTATTATCCCACTAAGCGAGCGTTTACCGCCAAGGAAAACGAAATCGCGATCGACCAGAAGAGTCCCTACATTGAAGGAGTAAAAAAAGGTTATCCGGTGTTGTTGTCCAAAGTCGATGATTTGCAAAAAGCTGGGGTTAATATTTTTAGTGCAGTGAATATTTTAGACAATACCAAAGAAACGGTTTACAAAGATGCCTGCTGCCACTATAATTCCGTGGGAGAGGAAGTATTGGCAAATTTTGTTTCCAGTTCTATTATTAAAGTAGTCAGGGAGTCGAAATAGAGGTTTATGAAAGATTTAAAAATTCTCAAAAAAGGACAAGAATTTCTAAAAATTGCTTTGATTAACTTAGCGCTTTTACTGGTTTTCCTCGAACTCGGTTCCTTGGGATGGTATTTTGTCAAGCACAAGCAATTTTTCTATACTAGAGAAAAGGTGCAAAATAAGTCGGATTTAGGAATTAATTTAGAAGGAGTGCGACTGAATCAGTCTATTGTTGAAAGGTTTCATCCTTTTTTCGGCTTTATTCAACAACCCGGCCCCGATTTTCGCCCTGGTTTTAAGATTAACAACTACGGATTTATCTCTCCTTATGATTACCCTTTGAAAAAAACCAAGAAAAATCAATTTATTATCGGAGTTTTTGGCGGTTCTGTGGCTTCTAATTATGCAGTATTTGAAGTTCAAAATAAAATTTTACCTCAATACCTCAAGCAGCTTCCTGGTTTGAAAGATAAAGAATTTGTAATTTTGTCTTTTGCTACCGGAGGCTACAAACAACCCCAGCAATTATTAATTTTAAACTATTTTTTGGCTTTAGGGCAAGAACTGGATATGGTCGTCAATATAGATGGTTTTAATGAAGTAGCACTTTCTAACTTAAACAATAAAAATCAAGTCGATTTGGCGATGCCAAGTATTCAGCATATTTTGCCGCTGACTAGCTTGGCGAATAATAGCCTTTCTACAAAAGCGATGAAAGCAACTATCAGAATCCAAGAAAATAAAGCTAGGATTAGTCAGGGTTTGGAACGTTTGCAAAACTGCTCTTTAGCTGCGTGCGATGCTTTGACTTCTGTTTACGTTCAAAATTTAGTGAATAATTATAAAACAGATGTCATTAAGTTTGAAAAAGAACGGACTAAACAAAAAAAAGATGACGGCGGCAGCGTGGTTTATATCAATCTTAACAATTCTGTTATAAAAGATGATGCTGCTTTTGAACAAATGGCCCAGAATTGGGCGAAAAGTTCAATTTTTATGCAAAAAGTGCTGTCTGCTAGTAAGGTGCCTTATTTTCATGTTCTTCAGCCTAATCAATATTATCAGACGAAAAGGGTGTTTGGTGAAGCCGAAAAGCAGATTGCTTTTAACAAGGATACTCCTTATGCTAAAGCTGTGCAAATTGGATATCCGGCTCTTTTCAAGAAGTTTCCTACATTGGAAAAAAATAATATCAATCTAGTGAATGCTGTCAATGTTTTTGACAAGACTAAAGATGCTGTTTATGTAGATAGCTGCTGCCACTACAATCAAGCTGGAGAGGTAGTTTTTAGCAATTATGTGGGCCGTTCTATTCTAGAAGCTTTGCGGAAGGATGAAAGAAAAAACAAGAAGTGATATTATGTCTGGTTGATTCGTTATTGTACAATTTGCGAACTCGTAGGGGCGGGTTCACCAACAATATATAACGATAACCAACAATATATAAAAACCCGCCCCACTCACCAATAATTCACATCAACCTGATATTTATATTTAATTCCTAAATGTAGGTGATGATTTATCGTTGGGTGGGGGCGGGTTTTTGAGATTGTTTGTTTCCGGCGATGAGGGTTGGTGAACCCGCCCCTACGGGTATTATGTCGATGGATTAAAATTACATGGTTTTTAGTTTTGGGTTTTTGGCTGGCTGGGGGAGCGATCGCCCGCTGAGTCGATCGGCATTACCAATATCTTATCAACTCGATTCCCGTCCATATCGACTACTTCCACGCGCAAACCGTTCCACTCAAAATGCTCGGCTGCTGTGGGAATTTTGCCCAAATTGGTAATCACAAAACCGCCCATTGTGTGGTAACTTCCTTTGTGTTCGGCTGACTCTTCGATTCCAAACAGCTCAAAAAAATCTTCGACTGCTAGCATTCCGTCTAACAGCCAAGAACCGTCTTCACGCTGCACGGCTTCCGGCTCGTCAGCATCTTCAATCGAGGGAAAGTCGCCAACGAGTTCGACTAAAATGTCGTTGACTGTAACCAATCCTTGAATGACGCCGTATTCGTCTACTACCAAAGCAATTTGATTGCTAGATTGTTTGAAAAGTTCTAATACTTTTAAACCCCGCGTGCTTTCCGGTACAAATAACGGTCGTCGTAAAGAAGCGCTTAAATCTAGGGGTTGACCAGTTAAAGTCCGAGACAGCATATCAGTAACGTGTACTAAACCGACAACGTTGTCGAGCCCTCCCTGACACACGGGAAACCGAGAATGACCGCTGCCGAGCATTTTTTGGCGGTTTTCTTCTACTGAGTCGTCGAGGTCGAGCCAGGTAAGATCGGGACGCGGGGTCATTAAGGCGCTGACTCGCCGATCGCCCAAACGAAACACTCTTTCCACCATATCTTGTTCGGCTTCTTCAAAGGTTCCGGCTTCTGTTCCTTGCTCGATTAAAACTTTAATTTCCTCTTCTGTAACTTGCGGTTCTGTCGAGGGCGATATCCTCATCAGTCGCATCACTAAGTCAGTGGAATGACTTAACAGATAAACCGCAGGAGCGCCAATTTTTGAGAGCATTCGCATGGGAATTGCTACGCTTGAGGCGATCGGCTCCGGGTTGTTGAGTGCCAGCCGCTTCGGCACGAGTTCGCCGATAATTAAGGTCAGATAAGTGATGGTTAAAACTGCTACTACTGAGGCGATCGTCTTAGAGTAGGGCGCGAGGGCAGGAATCAGCCGCAACAAAGGCTCTACCCTTCTAGAAATCGTCGTTTCTCCGAAAGCGCCCGACAGAATGGCCAGCATCGTAATCCCGATTTGAACTGTCGGCAAGAACTGATTGGGGGCATTAGCCAGATCCAAGGCTACGCGGGCATTGGCTGAACCTTGGTTGGCCATCTGTTGCAGTCTCACCTTCCGTACAGAGATGATGGCCATCTCTGACATCACAAACAAGCCATTGAGGAAAATTAGCAGGAGAACAATCAGAATATCGGTACTTGGGGACATTTCTAAAATTTTCGGTAGTAACGGCGAAGCGCTGTGCCCGGTTAGTCGATTTTAGATTTTAGATTTTAGATTTTAGATTGACGACGCCGCCAGTATCTGGGGGATTTCCCTAATGTCTAAAATTCTTCGATCTTCACAACTTGAGTACGTGGCAGGGTATCCGTCTTTGGGTGCAGTCACCAAAAAACTGGGTCTGAAGCCCCGTCCTTATAGGACGGCTTTACATTGAATTAAATCCCCTTTCGGGGTCGGAGAGGGAATTTTATGCAACCTCTCCGATTTTTGGGGAATGGTTGCCCCAAACTCCCATTTCTGGGGTAAAGTTAGCTTCGACAAAGTTATAAAGGCTTGCGCCGGCTAGCAGCACTGTCTCAGTGACCTTAAGACTGTTTAACCACTAGCGACAGAGCAAGGGACTAGCTTCGCATCAAGCGGGTGTCGTGACCTAAATAACGTAGCTATTTAAAGCTTAGTCTGGTCAGAATGGCCTGTTAGATTTCTCTTTCAAGCCTCACGCCTTTAGGCTGAGGTTTCTGACAGGAGAGGTCTGGAAGCTGCGAATCTCGATCGCAAAATCGAAATTTTTTCTAAACCTGTCACTAGATTAACGTCCAGGGCTCGATCGCGATCGCAGGATCGACATATTAAAGCAGAAATCTATCTCCAGTTAAGCTCCAAGACCTCAACAGCCGATCGGCACGATCGTGGATGTTTGTCGTACAATCTCCTTAACAGGCAAAGGGAAAGAGCCTTCGCCGATCGGGGATTAAAATTAAAAGCGCATGACTTTCTCTTCAATAATTCGTACCCTGGGGCGATCGCCCCTAGCAACAGAACTCCTCAACAAGCTCAAGCGCCATCGCTGCTTGCAACTCAACGGCATCGCCCGGTTGCCCAAAGGTTTAGTAGCTTCCGCCCTGGCACAGCAAGAAGGGCGGAGTTTACTGGTAGTGACGGCAACTCTAGAAGAAGCCGGCCGTTGGGTGGCAGGGCTGGAGGCTATGGGCTGGCAGACTGTGCATTTTTACCCAACTTCCGAGGCTTCGCCCTACGAGCTATCTTACTCCGACGAGAACGAAATGACTTGGGGACAAATGCAGGTGCTGGCGGATTTGGTCGAGAAACGAGAAACAAACGCTAATTCTAAGCCGATCGCGATTGTAGCTACCGAAAGAGCTCTCCAGTCTCACTTGCCGCCGCCTGCTGCTTTTGAACCCTACTGTCTGACGCTGAAGCGAGGTGCGGTTCAAGACTCGAAGATACTTGACCGCCAACTCGTGTCGATGGGGTACGATCGAGTGACTCTGGTGGAAATGGAGGGCCAGTGGAGTCGCCGGGGCGATATTGTCGATGTCTTTCCGGTAGCGGCGGAGTTGCCAGTGCGGCTGGAGTGGTTTGGGGATGATTTGGAGCAAATTCGGGAGTTTGACCCGTCTTCGCAGCGATCGCTCGATAAGGTCGATCGGTTGGTGTTAACTCCTACTAATTTTAACACAATTATTAAAGCAGTTTTATCTGAAAAAAAGGTTGACGAAATCAACCACCTAGGCTCTGTTGACACAGAAAATGAACCCGAAAATGAAGCGGAAAAATTTGTCCGCAGGTTGTTGGGTTTAGCTTTCGAGCAACCCGCATCTTTGTTGGATTATTTGCCAGAAAATACTTTAGTTGTTGTTGACGAACCGCAAGGCTGCGAAGGTCACAGCGACCGCTGGTTTGAGAATGCAGAGCAACAGTGGAAAAATTGCGATCGGGAATCTGTTGTTGCGGAGGCGGGGACAGAAAAGTTGCCAATTTCTCATTTGAAAGTTCCGAAAATTCACCGCACTTTTGCTGAATCTATGGCAGATGTCGCAGCTTTCGAGAGGCTAGAACTTTCAGAATTGGCCGAAGATTCTACGGCTAAAAAATTTCAAAGCTCTGGGGAGAGTGACCAGCTACCGTCTGCGATTAATTTGGCTTCTCGGCCTGTGCCGGTGATGCCTCACCAATTTGCGAAGCTGTCTCAAATGCTCAGGGAAGAGCGCGATCGGGGTTTTACCATTTTTCTAGTTTCGGCTCAACCGAGTCGATCGGTTTCTCTGCTGTCGGAACACGACTGTCCGGCTCAGTTTGTGGTGAATCCGCGCGATTTTTTGGCGATCGACAAGTTGCAATTGCAGCACGTTCCGGTTGCTTTGAAGTACAGCGGGCTGGCAGAATTGGAAGGTTTTATTCTGCCGACTTTTCGGATTGTTTTAATTACCGATCGGGAATTTTACGGTCAGCATTCTCTCGCTACTTTTAGCTACGTCCGCAAGCGCCGCCGCGCTGCTTCTAAGCAAGTAGACCCGAATAAATTAAGCCCAGGTGATTATGTGGTTCACCGCCAGCACGGAGTGGGCAAGTTTATCAAGTTGGAACGTTTGACGCTCGATCGGGAAACTCGCGAATATTTGCTGATACAATACGCTGACGGTACTCTGAGGGTGGCTGCCGATCAATTGGGCGCTTTGTCGAGGTTTCGGACTGTAGGCGATAAAGTACCGGATCTAAACAAGCTGACAGGTCAAACTTGGGAAAAAACTAAGACAAAGGTTCGCAAAGCTGTTAAGAAATTGGCAGTGGATTTGCTCAATCTTTATGCTAAAAGAGCTAAACAAACAGGTTACGCTTTTCCTCCTGATATGCCTTGGCAACAAGAATTAGAGGATTCTTTTCCTTACCAGCCAACCCCGGATCAGTTGAAGGCAACTCAGGATGTGAAACGCGACATGGAGGGCGATCGACCGATGGATCGCTTGGTCTGTGGCGATGTCGGTTTTGGTAAGACAGAAGTGGCTCTGAGAGCGATTTTTAAGGCGGTTACGGCGGGCAAGCAGGTGGCTTTGCTCGCTCCGACGACGATTTTGACCCAACAGCACTATCACACGCTCTCGGAGCGTTTTTCCCCTTATCCGATCGAAGTTGGTTTGCTCAATCGCTTTCGCACTGAAACCGAGCGCCGGGAGATTCACAAGCGTTTGGCGACTGGGGAATTAGATGTGATTGTCGGTACTCAAGCTGTTTTGAGCAAGGCGATTAAATTTCGGGATTTGGGCTTGTTGGTGGTGGATGAAGAACAGCGGTTTGGAGTTAAGCAAAAGGAAGCAATTAAATCTCTCAAAACAGAGGTAGATGTTCTGACTCTGACAGCAACGCCGATTCCCCGGACTTTGTATATGTCGCTGTCGGGGATTCGCGAGATGAGTTTGATTTCGACTCCGCCTCCCAGCAGGCGCCCGATTCAGACGCATTTGGCTCCCTATAACCCGGAAGTGGTGCGATCGGCAATTCGTCAAGAATTGGACAGGGGCGGTCAGGTTTTTTACGTGGTGCCGCGGATTGAGGGGATTGATGAGTTGGCCGTTCAGTTGCAGGAGATGGTTCCGTCTGCCAGAATTGCGATCGCCCACGGTCAAATGGAGGCGTCGGAACTAGAATCAATCATGCTGACTTTCAGTGCGGCAGATTTCGATATTTTGGTGTGTACGACGATTATTGAGTCGGGTTTGGATATTCCGCGAGTCAATACTATTTTAATTGAAGACGCGCAGAAGTTTGGTTTGGGTCAGCTTTACCAGTTGCGGGGACGGGTGGGACGCGCGGGGATTCAAGCTCATGCTTGGCTGTTTTATCCCAAGCAGAATAAGCTGTCTGATGCTGCAAGGCAGAGGCTGCGGGCAATTCAAGAGTTCGCGCAGTTGGGTTCGGGCTATCAGTTGGCTGTCCGAGATATGGAAATTCGCGGTTCGGGTGATGTTTTGGGTACTGAACAATCTGGTCAAATGGAGGCGATCGGTTTTGATTTGTATGCTGAAATGTTAGAGGAGGCTATTCGGGAAATTAAGGGTCAGGAAATTCCGAAAGTGGAGGACGCGCAAATTGACCTAACTTTGACGGCGTTTATTCCTGCCGATTACATCGCAGATTTGGATCAAAAGATGAGCGCTTACCGGTCTGTGGCTTCTGCTAATACGCCTGAAGAATTACAGCAGATTCAGGTTGATTGGTGCGATCGCTATGGGCCAATTCCTCTGCCAGCCCAGCAGCTTATCCGTGTGGTTGAACTCAAACAAATCGCTAAAAAAATCGGTTTTTCTCGGATTAAGCCGGAGAATAAGCAGAACATAGTTTTGGAAACTGCGATGGAAGAGCCTGCTTGGAATTTGCTCAAGGCTAATTTGCCGGAACATTTGCGCTCTCGTTTTGTCTACAGCAAGGGGAAGGTTACTATTCGGGGTATGGCGGTTTTGACGGCCCAAAAGCAATTGGATAATTTGATTGATTGGTTGGGTAAAATGCAGGGCGCTTTGCCGGAAGCAAATGTTTGATTTTAATATATAATCCCCAAATCTCGCGCACCGCCGAAACCACAGAATAATACTGATGGAACCAGAAAAAATATTACTGCTGTTTTCATGATGGTTTTAGCGACAGAAAGGATTAAAATCGTGAAAAAGTTAGTGAGTATTTTTTTGGCGATCGCGCTAATGCAAGGAGTCCCAATGGCGGTTCAATCTCAACAAATAATTGACCCGATCGATCGGGTTGTGAGTGCCGGATTGATGAATAAAGATGCTAGTGGTAATTTTAATGCTGATGGCCTTGTCAGTCGCGCCGATTTGGCGGTGATTTTAGTGAAAACTTTTGGTTTGGAACGCCGGAAAACCGCTCAGAAACCGGATAGGGAATTGCCGGACGTACCGAAGAGTTACTGGGCTTACAGTGCGATTCAAACTGCTTTGAAAACGGGAACGATGAGTGGATATCGCGACGGAATGTTTTTCCCAAATCAAAGGGTGACTCGCGCTGAAGCTTTGGCGATTTTTGCTCAGGCTTACGGGGTTTTTCAGTTTCCCGAACCCAGCATTTCCGAAATTTTAGCTAAGTATCCAGATGCAGGCGAAATTCCTAATTGGGCTAGAAAGTCTATAGCTACTGCACTTTATGAAGGGTTTGTTAATATTGATATCGCAACTAATAAGATTAATCCTTTGAAGCCGATGACTCGTGGGGATATCGCTTACGCTTTGAGCAAGTATTTAGAGCGGCAAGTAAGGCCCAGTTCTTTGCCTGTCCCGGACGAGGAGCCTCCCGATCGCGGCGTGGGAAGGTGATAGTGTTGAGTTGTGATATCAAATCCGGTAGCATCGGAATTATTCCTCTCTGTATTCTCTCCCTCTGCGTTCTCTGCGCCCTCTGCGGTTAAATCATTCCGATACAACCGGAAACGATATGAGTTAAAAAGTCGATCGCCCGCAATTCAAACACCATGCAAAATCCCGGAGATTTGGTGACTGTAAAAGCAGCCATCAAACCCCCAGGATTTAAGTTTTTCCTCTTAAACGAGGCTCAAATTATCTGCACTGAGCTTTAACTCAATCAGCAGTAGCCAATTCGGTACTAGCACCACCGCGCTTCCGTGTCAGGGTATTGAAAAGCATCTGACCGACAGCTTTAATCAAATTGCCTTCTAACTCCATAAACATCTTCATGTTCATGCCAAAAGCTGCATTAGCTTCGTCAACAATTCGCTCTGCTGTTGCTTCGTCAATCGGCAGTTCATTCATTGCCTGACGGTAGTTACCCTTGAATTCTTTTTCATCAGGAATATCCTGGAATTCATAGAAAGCAGTGCCTTCTCCGTCGGAAAGATTCATCCCGCGCTGGGCAATTCCCTTCAGGATTTGTCCGCCGGATAAATCGCCAAGGTAGCGAGTGTAAGAGTGAGCTACTAACAGTTCCGGTGCGGTCGCCGAAATCTCGCGAATTCGCTCCACATAAGCTTTAGCTGCGGCTGAGGGGGCTACTTGTTCGCGCCAATTCGCACCGTAGTAGTAAAATAAATCTTGCTCTAAGCTGTGTTTGCGATTCAACTCAGAAAAGTAAATTTTTGAAACAACCGGATGCTGCTTTTGGCGTTCCATTTCCTCTTCCATTGCCGAGTAGACAAAGTAGAGGTTTCCTACTAACTTCCGGTAAGAAGTTTTTTCTACAACGCCTTTTAAAAAACACTTGACAAAACCGACGTTTTCTGCCATTGTGTGGGACTTTTTGGTTCCCTCACGCAATTTGGTCGCTAAATTGATGCTCATGCTATATGTGTCCAACCTTCTATTTTTGTGGTAGCTGATGGATGCGCCAAAAATCTAAAATTTACCTAAGTGTTTACCTTAGATCGATTTGATGAGAGATTGTATTAATTTTTATAACAAAATCTACCGACCTCAAACGGCAGAAACCCTTGTGCCTTCCGAGGCACAAGGGTTCAAACTGCTGAAAAAGTTTAGTCGTTAGTGGTTCCTCATCGACTGTTAGCTACTGACTAACTTAGATGTCCAAGTCGAGGAGGTTGAGTTTGGGGCCGTAGGTTTCAATGAATTCGCGGCGGGGGGCGACACGATCGCCCATTAAGATCGTAAAGATGCGATCGGCCTCAGCAGCGTCTTCAATTTCCACCCGTTTCAGCGTCCGAGTTTCTGGGTTCATCGTTGTATCCCACAACTGTGTCGGCATCATTTCCCCCAAACCTTTGAACCGCTGAATGGTGTAATTAGCATTCGCCGGAAATTCATTGCGGATGAGATTGTTCATTTCGCGATCGCTGTAACAGTAGTAATGATTGCGTCCCCGTTCCACTTTATAGAGAGGAGGACAAGCAATATAGATGTAACCTTGTTCTACAAGTGCCCGCTGATAGCGGTAGAAGAAAGTCAGCAACAGCGTGCGGATGTGGGCACCATCCACGTCAGCGTCAGTCATAATTACGATGTGGTGGTACCGCAATTGACCCGGATCGAATTCTTCGCCTTTGATGCCCAAACCCAGGGCTGTAATTAACGATTGAATTTCGTTATTTTTGTAGATTTTGGCGTCGTCGGTTTTCTCAATGTTGAGAATTTTACCGCGCAAAGGCAGGATTGCTTGGAATTGGCGATCGCGCCCTTGTTTGGCACTGTTGTGCACGAAAATTCCCGCCCCTAATGCAAAGTTGTGACTGTTGGGCACTTCGATGTCGTAGACATCGTACCGCTCCTCCAAATGTTCGATCGACACAACGCGGTGGTTGTAATTCCGAACCGCTTGGCGAGCATATACTTCATCACCATTAAAGTAGCGATCGCAAAACGTCTCAAACTTCAACAAAGTCTTATCACCCTTCATGCGGCGATAAAGATTGTAAGCATCTACATTCATCCAACCTTCTTTCAGGTGGACTGTCTTCAAAGCTTCCAGCGTCTGGCGGTAATAAGTTTCCTTCAAAGCTTCTTTACGTTTCTGGCGAAACTCCGGCGTCCACTGTTCCTTAGTTTTTTCGCGCCGCCACTCCAACAAATTCTCATCTTGCCACTGCTCTTTCGCAAATTGCGAATTAGTCTCCCGCGCTTCAGGATTGTTAGCAAAATGATTGCGAACCCGTTCCGACTGAGCCAAACGGTTTTCTTCGGAACTCCAATACTCTTGCTGGGCTTGGTTCAGCAGTTCATTATTCTGCTGGCGATAAGTTTCATCAGTATCGTAAAACTCCCGCCACTTGCTCATCATGTAAGCTTTATACTCTTCATCTTCCCACTGAGCTTTCGCCTGTTCCGAAAGAATTTGTCGCGTTTCGGGCTGCCGCATCCGCTCTTTCATCATCGCCCGAAATTCATCGGTCATGTGAGCTTGACGGCTCTTTTCAATGACATCGGGCCTGTGCAAGGTTTTCTCAAGGTTCGCGCGGTGAAGAGCCAAGTGATCCTCAGCAGGCAATCGCTGAATATTTGTCGGATTGTTGTTGAGTTTGTTAAAGTCAACGTGATGGCGGTGATTGCCGTCAGATGCGAGATAAACGCCGTGTTTCAGGTTGTAGAAATCCGCTAAAAGATGGGTGTAAATCCACTTATCACTGTTGGGATTCCAAACCATTTCGTAACCGTTAAGTCCCTGACCCTGTTTGGTTTTTTCCGACAACTTGCAGTGGAACGGCATTAATGAATCTTCCGGTGTCAGCATGGCCGCTGCTTTGTAAGTGCCATCCCGCAACATGAATGGATGGTCGGGAGTGCAAGTTATTGTCTCCCCATTGTCTAATGTCAATTTGACAACTTCAGCATTTGCTTTAGTCATCCGAGCATTAGTTATTCGCTCAAACCCGATGTTTCCACTCTCGCGAATGGTGTAGCAAAAGTGTTCTTTACCTTCTGCTTGTTCGTCAACTATCTGTTTGATAGTTTTTGTGGTGCCGTCAGCTAATTTTATTTCCTGAAAAGAATAAAAACAGCCCCCCGCGGAATCCCCCTCGACCAGGTATATCTCAGACAGGGCGGGGTCTCTGGAGCTACAGTCCGCTAATTTTCCCGGCAAAGGAGACGATTCTAAGACAGATTTTCGGCGCACTAAATCGCGGGCACGACGGGCAGCTTCAGCGGCCTTAAATGCCTGAATTGCTTTTTCCAAAATAGCGTCAGCTACTTGGGGGCGAAACTCCAAATATTCTGTCAATACTTCGCCTACCAAGGAATCGACAATTCCCCGAACTTCTGTATTGCCTAGCTTGGTTTTAGTTTGGCCTTCAAATTCCGGGTCTGGGACTTTGACAGAAATCACTGCTGTCAAACCTTCGCGAACGTTTTCGCCGGCGAGGTTGGGCTCGTTTTCTTTGATTTTGTTGCGCTTGCGGGCGATCGAATTCATCGTCCGCGTCAAAACCGCCTTCAAACCTTCTAAGTGCGTGCCACCGTCGATCGTCCGAATGTTGTTAGCAAAACCTAGAACGTTGTCGCTAAAAGCATCAACGCACCACTGCAAAGCCACTTCTATTTGCACGTTATTGCGTTCGCCTTGCACGTAAATCACTTCTTCGTGCAGAGGCTGCTTTTCGCGGTTCATGTAGGCGATATATTCCTTGATTCCGCCCTCATAACAGTAAGTTTCGATGCGAGGTTCGCTACTTTTGAGCAGTTCCAAACGGTGGTCGCTAAACGTAATTCTCACGCCCGCATTCAAGTAACCCAATTCTCGCAAGCGCCCCGCGAGTGTAGTGTAATCAAATTCAATGCCAGTGCTAAATATTTGAGTATCTGGCAAGAAAGAAACTGAAGTGCCGGTGCGAGTGCCTTTGTTGGGCTTGGCAGTAAGTTCCGTAACTGGATTGCCTCTTTCGTAGCGCTGTAAATGTTCTTTTTGGTCGCGCCAAACTGTCACTTCTACCCACTCGGACAGCGCGTTAACAACAGAAATACCTACACCGTGCAATCCTCCAGAAACCTTGTAGCCACCACCGCCAAATTTACCGCCGGCGTGAAGTACAGTCATTACTGTTTCTATTCCCGATTTGCCAGTCTTGGCAACGATGCCGGTGGGAATACCTCGGCCGTCGTCTGTCACGGTAACGGAACCGTCGGCGTTGATGTCAATCTCGATGTGAGTGCAGTGGCCAGCCAGCGCCTCATCTATGGAATTGTCCACAACCTCGTAAACTAGATGGTGGAGTCCTCGCGGGCCGGTGGTACCGATGTACATCCCCGGTCGTTTACGGACTGCTTCGAGACCTTCGAGAACTTGAATCTGGTCGGCGCTGTAGCTGCTGGTCATACAAAAATAGCTCCAATAATGAGGCCTAAAGCCCCAAAAGCTTCTAAAATGGGAAAACTCCTAAAATTATAGCACAAAACCGTTAAAGGCGATGCTAGGGCTTTCTGAAGGGAAATTTATCGGGGGGACGTACCCGGCATAGTAGTTTTACTTGGGGAGCTATTGACATTTGGTGGCGGGGCTGTTAGCCGGAAGGTTGAGAAGTGCGATCGCCCGGTTGTCGGCGCTTGCCAATAATTGTTTTGTACCTCTTCTGGTGTCTCCGAACTGCTAGCGCTTGGCGTGCGGCCGCCACTGCGTCGCGGGCCTCGATCGCCCGTTGGACGATCGCCCCTGCGACTTCGGGACGGGCTGCCAGATACTCCATCAATCCATTTTCCACCAAAGATTTAACGATTTCTTGTACTTCGGGGTTGGCTAGCCGATTTTTCGTCGGGCCTTCAAATTCGGGATTCGGTACTTTCAGGGCAATAATACCGGTGAAGCCTGCCTCTAAAACCCCAGACCAATCCAAAATTTTATCTGTATCTTTAAGCTTGCCCAGATTGCGGGCGATCGCGCTTACCGTGCGCCGAGTCGTCAATTGGAAGGTGTTAAAGTATGTGCCGCGGTCAATGTTCTCGACGCAGTTGGCAAAACCTAACAGTCGGCCCCAGGACTTATTTTGCCTCGGAACGTGCCACTGAAAGGCTATTTCTACTTGTATGCCGTCGCGATCGCCCTGAATGTAAATAATATCTTTGTGCAGCGTTTCCACATCAGAGTTTAGGTAGGCGACATATTCCCGGATGCCACCAGGGAAGCAGTAGGTTTCGATGCAGGGATTACTGCTGCCTAGCAGTTGCAAGCGGTTGTCAGTCAAAAGAATTGTCAAACCGGGATTGAGATAAGCAAGCGGCCGCAGATGAAGGGCAAGAGTGGTGCGATCGAACTCAATGCCATTCTTAAAAATCTCCACATCTGGTTTGAAACAAATCGACGTACCCATGCGGTTTTCGGGACTCAGTTTAGCTGTCAGCGGCGTAACAGCGACGCCTTTGTCAAAACGCTGGCTGTAAATTTGCCCCTCGCGCCAAACAGTTACCTGCAACCATTGAGACAAAGCATTGACAATTGCTACCCCAACTCCGTGGAGACCTCCTGAAACCTTGTAGCCGTCGTGGCTGTCGCGCCGGCCGGCAAAGTGGATAACTGTGAAAACTGTTTCCAAGAATGATTTGCCAGTTTTGGAATGAATCTCAGTGGGAATTCCCCGGCCGTTATCTGTCACGGTAACAGAACCGTCAGCGTTGAGGTCAACTTCGATGCGAGTGCAGTAACCGGCCAGCGCTTCGTCGATCGAATTGTCCGCAACCTCGTAAACTAGATGGTGCAGTCCTCGCGGGCCGATCGAACCGATGTACATTCCCGGTCGTTTCCGAACTGCTTCGTGGTCTTCGAGAACTTGAATTTGGTCGGCGCTGTAGCTGCCAGTCATACAACAATACCTCCAATAATGAGGTCTAAAGCCCCAAAAGCTTTTAAAATGATAAAACTTCTAAAGTTATAACACAAAACGGTTAATGGCGATGCTAGGGCCTTCTGAAGGGAAATTTATTGAGGGGATGGATGGCTTGGATCGGGGAGGAGTGTTTGTTGTCAGCTAGAGGAGTTTGGGTGCGATCGCCCGCAAGGAAGTAAGCTATGCCTAGATTAATTACGATTTGTGGGGCGACGGCGACGGGGAAGTCGGGAGTGGCATTGGCTTTGGCGGGGCGACTACAATCCTCGATCCTCAGTGCGGACTCCCGTCAAGTGTACCGCGAATTTGACATCGGAACGGCAAAACCGACGGCGGTCGATCGCACTTGTGTACCCCATCACTTAATTGACATCTGCGATCCGACAGAAACTCTAACACTCGCAGACTACCAGCAACAAGCTCAAAATTTAATTGCTGCTGTTGATTCTCCTCTGTTGTTGGTGGGAGGGACGGGCTTATATATTAAGTCTGTAGTCAAAGGTTTGAAAATTCCGAGGGTAGCACCGATGCCCGAATTGCGATCGCAACTAGCAGAACTCGGACAATCTCAATGTTACGCGATGTTGCAGCAAGTCGATCGCTCTGCCGCTGAGAAAATTCACCTCAATGACCCAGTAAGAACTTTAAGAGCACTGGAAGTATTTTATGCGACCGGTCGCCCTATCTCCGAACAGCAGGGCGAAAATCCTCCCAATTATCCTATTTTACAAATTGGGTTGGATTGCGCGATCGATGTTTTGGTCGATCGGATCAAACAGCGCACCGAACAAATGCTAGAACGCGGTTGGATAGCTGAAGTAGAATATTTGTGTAAAAAATACGGCTGCGATTTGCCACTTTTGAACACGCTGGGCTATCAGGAAATGAAACAATATTTGGCTGGCGACATTAAGCTGGAAGAAGCTAAAGAATTAACAATTTTGCACACGCGGCAATTTGCGAAGCGTCAGCGGACATGGTTTCGAGCCTATCCTGAAATTGAATGGTTCGATGTTAGCATACCCGATTTGTGCGATCGAGTTTGGCGGAGGGTTGCAGAGTTTTGCGAACAATAAAGAGTTTTTTTACCGCAGAGGGCGCAGAGGGCACAGAGAAAGAGTAAGGAGAGATGTAAGTGTTATTTTTAATTTGGCAAAATTTCTCTAATTCTTTGCCGAAACAAACGCACAGCAGCACGCTGTCCGACTGTTCTGCTTTGTTCGATGAAACCGGGAATTTCAGCAACTGGTAAAAAGGGAAATGCTAAACTGCGATCGCACATTTCATATTTCCCTTTTCTCGTTCCCAGGATCTGCCTGGGAATGCCTGAATCCGAGGCTCTGCCTCGCACAAATAGGGAGGCAGAGCCTCCGGATCTGCGTTCCTAGGCTGAGCCTAGAAACGAGGGGAAATCCGTCAATTAACTGTACAAACTCGCCACATATTCGCCGTAACCGTTGTAGGGCAAAGTTGGGCGAGTTTCCCACGACCAACTGTTACCGGGGCCGACTATGCGTTCGCTGGCCTGCGACCATCTGGGGTGCGGCTTGTCGGGTTCCACATTTGCTTCAAAAGCGTATTCGTTGGGGCCGATTGTATTCCAAAAAGTGGCGGGCTGCTGTTCGACAAATTCAATTTTGACGATCGACTTTGCGCCCTTAAAACCGTATTTCCAAGGAATCACTTGCCGCAGCGGCGCACCATTTTGTTTTGGTAGCCTTCGGCCATACAAGCCTGTGGCGAAAAATGCTAAATCGTTCGCCATTTCTTCAATTCGCAGGCCTTCGGTATAAGGCCAAGGATAAAATTGCGACATCAAACCGGGGCCGGGAGTAATTTTGGGGTCGTAAAATGAGGTGAAGCGAACGAATTTAGCTTTCGATTGCGGTTCGACATCAGCCATCAGTAATTTCATGGGAAATCCGACCCACGGAACTACCATCGCCCAGGCTTCTACACAGCGAAATCGATAAACTCGTTCTTCGATAGGAAATTTTTTGTTGAGGTCGTCAATATCATAAGTGCGGGGATTTTTTACTAAACCGCCTACTTCTACTTTCCAGTTTTCTGTTGGCAAAGCTTGAGCGGCTTGCCAAATAGATTTTGTGCCGCCGTATTCGTAAAAATTGTTGTATTTTGTAGCTAAGGCTTGGTCGGTAATCGCTCGATCGACTTTCGCAAAGTCGGGATTCCGGCTCAATTCCGAATATGCTTGGGTTGAGCTTTGATCCAGAGCAGTTTTTGAGCTAGCATTGCTTTGGCAGCCAGTCAGCGGCAGCAGGGAAGCAGTCACGCCGGCGCCAATTAAATTTGTCATGAACCGGCGGCGGTTGAGAAAGGCTGTTTCTGGGGTAATTTGGGGTTCGAGAATTTCCCAAGGTTTGGGTACGCGAATTAACGGCATAAGTAATAGTTAAAAGTTAGTAGTTACTTGGGAAAAAATTGCCTAAGTTTTAATCGGTTAGTCGATTCTACATGGGAAATTTGAACTTTTAGATTCACTCCATAGAACAAAGAATCTCGGATATTTGGCAAGCTCTCCCGATTGATTTGGTGCGATCGCACGGCAAGTATTCGCAATGACAGTATAGCTTAATTCGGTAACAACTGAGATATTGCACCATTCTAAAGAACAGGCTTTCCGGCCTGTGAAGCGAAGAATGATTTTCTTGTGGGGAGTAGGGGTTGGGCAGGAGATCCCGCCCGTATGCTCGACCTATTAAACCTCGCTCGCAGGAAAGTCAGCAATTATTTACGCGCGATCGACCGCAGCAATTGTGGCGAAAATCTGGGAAACAATTATGATCAAGCAAAGATTCCAATTATTTAATTTGTCCACAGGAAGCGGCACGCACCGCCCCGCTTTCCTCCCCCACCAGCAACCATGTCGGACGGGGGTCTCCAGCGGAAAGACAAATGAGTTACTGCACCAATCCCCATTGCCAGAATCCCCAAAATCTCGATCGCGCGACAGTCTGCAAAAGTTGCGAGTCGAACTTGCTGCTAAAAGGCCGCTACCGAGTCTTTCACACCCTCGGTCAAAGTCTCACTTGCCGCACCTTCTTAGCCGTCGATGAAGACCAACCTTCGCAACCCCGTTGCGTCATTCAACAGTTCTGCGCGCCCGCGGCAGTCGCCGACGGTCGCACACAGCAAAACCGGACATTTCGCGCCTCGGCCTCAGTTCTCGACGAGTTGGGGAAACATCCGCAAATACCGAAACTGCTGGCATCTTTTGAACTCGAAGGCTGCCAGTATTTAGTGCAAGAATACATCGAAGGCCGCAATTTAGCCGATCGGCTTTCAGAAAAAGGTGTTGTTAAAGAAATTCAAATTTGGTATCTGCTGAGCGAATTGTTGCCAGTCCTGCAATTTGTTCACGAAAATCAACTGATTCACGGAGATATCAAACCGTCCAATATTATTCACCGGAAAACTCCCCAAGCATCCCCAGCTTTGGCAGGGAAAGAGGATTTACATTCCGTGTCTCAGGAAAGTGCCTATGGGCTAGTTTTAGTCGATTTCGGCGCCGCAATTCCGGCTAATAGCGGGCCGCTCAAAACAGAAACGGTGACAGGTTCTGCGGAATACGCCGCCCCGGAACAAATTAAAGGCCAAGCGATTAAGAGCAGCGACATCTACAGTTTGGGAGTCACTTGCATTCACTTGTTAACGGGAATGTCGCCCTTTGATTTGTTTGACATCAAAGCCGAAAGTTGGGCCTGGAGGCATTATTTGAAAGTACCAGTTTCGGCGCGACTCGGCCGCATTCTGGATAAAATGGTGCAGCGAGAACCATCAAAACGCTATCGATCGACCGAGGCAATTCTCACAGACATGAAATACGGCCCGGCACCGGTAGACGTGATTCTCAGCAAACCCAAGTGGACTTTGGCAATGTGGGGAGCAACTGCGGTTGCCCTGCTGTCCGTAGTGCTAGGTTCTCGCTTGCCATCTCCTGCACCGCAGGCTTTCACTTCTGGTGAGCCTGCTTCTAGCATTCCCGAAATTCGGTTCAATCCGCCCCCGATGCAGAATTTCAGGGGTGAGGCATCGCCGTCAGGGCCTGCTGTACGGACTCTGGCGGATCAACACAAAAACCCGGTTTGGGCGGTAGCAGTCGCTCCCCACGGCCGCGTGATAGTCAGCGGGAATAACGACGGCACAATTCACCTGCTGCACAAGCGTCACGGCAAGCTGCTCAAGGTTTTAGCAGGGCATTTGGGGCCCGTGTGGTCGGTGGCTGTCAGTCCCGACGGCAGGACGATCGCCAGCGGTGGCGTTGACGGTACGATTAAATTGTGGAGTTTCTATTCTGGCAAGTTAATTCGGACTTTGGACGGACACCAAAACGGCGTGTTCTCGGTGGTTTTTAGTCCCGATAGCCAGGCCGTGGCCAGTGTCGGTAAGGACAAAACTTTGAAGTTGTGGCAAGTCGAAGGCGGGGCAGAGTTGGAAACTCTCAAGGGGGTTTTTGACGAGGTGCAGTCGGTGGCTTTCAGTCCCGATCGAGAAACTTTGGCGATCGGCAGCAGCGACGGTAAGATCAACCTGTGGAACTGGCAGACTGGGGAATTTAAAGAAACTCTTTGGGGTCATTCCGAGGCGGTTTGGTCTCTGGCCATCAGCCCGGACGGTCAAACTCTCGCCAGCGGTAGTTGGGACAAGACGGTGAAGCTGTGGGATATCAGCCCCAATAATCACTCCGGGCAGCCCAACGGTTCTCTGCTACGGACTTTAATCGGCCATTCCGACAAGGTTAAGTCCTTGGCTTTCAGTCCCGACGGAGACAAGCTTGCCAGCGCCGATTTGAGCGGCACTATTAAGCTGTGGCGGATGAGTCCCGGCGAGCGGTGGCAGATGAGTCCCGCCGACACGGTGGGCACGCTGAAGGGTCATTCTACCTGGGTGGATTTGGCTTTTAATCCTCAAGACAAAACTCTGATCAGTGGCAGTTTTGACCACACGATTAAGGTGTGGCGACTGTCTCCTTAATTTTTTCGATCGCCCGTTCGATCGATTTTTGAACAGCTAGGGCGATCGAACATTCAGTTAATTTATCTATCAACACTTCCGACAGTTTCAAGGCTGACGCATGGGGTGGCGAGAAACCCGGTTTCTATGAGTTTTGCTAAGGATCGCGAATTAAATAACTTACAATTTTAATTGTTATTGTGGGATGGGCGTCCCGCCCGTCCTTTTTGGACGGGC
>NZ_JAUBTI010000028.1:0-22036 GCF_036702415.1 Microcoleus sp. D3_18a_C4
GGTCTGACCAATTCTTTTTTAAGAACTCTCCGAAAGCCTCTTGACAAAAGACTTACAGCCTTAACTTGTCACCAATGCCCCCACCCCACCGATCGCACCTATTCCTTTGAATTCCACTCCCTCACATCTTCCTCAGAAATGTGATACCGATAATATGTTGAACCCTTCACAATCACTTGAATCTTACCTTTACCCCTTTCCGCCCTTTCACTCTCAATCGTCACCTTGCCAAACCCTGTTTCTTTCCAAGTCTCATACAAAATGTCCTCAATTCGATCCAAAACCTGATTAATCGGATTATCTTTGCTTTCTGGCGCTGATGACATATTTGGTTCCACCTTCTGATTTAACTTAGCTTTGCTGTTGCTGTCGCCTGCTGCATTCTCTGATACAAACCTCATAGCTTCTGATTCCCTAAATTTGGGCCTCTATATAGATTTCGGAAATAGCTTTCTTTTTTTACGCATAGTCCCAGCTTTTGTAACAATCATTTACACGATCGCTCCCAGTGTCGCAGACGATGACGCACAGCATCGCACAACAATTAGCAGCCTTGCATCCGCACAATCTCCATCCGCCAGAAACTCCATACTTCTAACCTCCAAAATGATGTTTGCAAAAATTTAATTATTGAATAAATTTTTAACCCGTAACTCAGTGTAAAATCAATACACATTCAAAACTCACAATTGTGCAGTCCAAGGCAGCAGTCACGCACCTCTGACATTTCGCTGCCCTACGCGATCGCACTTAAGACATCACACTTTTTCAAACATCCCAGGGGTTAGACCAATTTTTTATGAGGCTGAATAGAATCCGATCAACCCTAACACAGAGGGCGGGCACGGGGAGTAGGGGTCGCACCGCCCCTACTAAGGGGGAGTAGGGGGTGGACAAGATTCTTCTCAAAGTCAACCCCTACTCCCCTTCTTAAGGGAGATTTAGTACGAATTAGGTATTAGGAATTATTACATAGGCTTGACTTACCGGGATTTTGGAGAATTAGAAATAGCTCAGAATCACTGGCAGCAAGCTATTAAAATACTTAATCATATGAAAACGCCTAAACAAATGTGTTCATCTTAGTGGGTAAAAAAATCGAAATTGAAATTAAACCCAATTTTACCAGGAATTTTATGCAACATTTAACCATAGCTGTAGGGGCGGGTTCACCGAAATATATGACACCCATCGACAAGTTATAAAAACCCGCCCCCACCCACCAACAAATTGTGTAAACCCGCCCCACCCCGCCAATAAATCCTCTAAACTGGCATCAGAATTGGCAGATGTTTTTACCCTATTTCCGCACAGCTTCCAGCAAGCGAGAATAGTAAAAACTCGTGCTCGTCATGGCTGTTCTGTTAATCACAAAACCATTGTTTTCTAAGATTTTGATAATATCAGCTTCGCGGTGCTGGTAAGCGCGGGTAGTTTTGCTCGGGCCGGGGAAAAGTTCGCCAAATTTTTTGAGGGCGGTGAGTGCTAAAGTTTTGGGGGCAAAACTGATAATTAGTCGCGATTGGGCGATCGAACTTAGGTGAGCAATCATTTCCGCAGCCTTATCTTGAGGATAGTGGATCAGCACGTCCAAACAAATCACAGTGTGAAATTTGCCCGTTAAAGCTTCCAAATCTTGGGCGGCGAAGGAGATGTTATAGAGCTTGCCGGGAACGGCTGTCGATCGAGCGTAGGCTTCTGCTACCATCTTTTCAGAGATATCGCTAGCGCAAACAATCGCCCCAGCCTCAGCCAGAGGAATGCTCAGAGATCCCACACCGCAGCCGGCATCGCAGACACAAAGCCCGGGTAAATTGCCGTCAGCTTGCAGCCATTCGAGGACTGTATCCACCGTTTTCTGGTGCCCGGTGCGGATGTCTAGCTGAACTTTATTGACTTTGCCGTCGCCGTAAATTCGCTGCCACCGATCGAATCCCGTCGAGTTAAAATACTGTCTAACTATAGTCTTGTCATCTACCAAATTCATCGATCTGCCTGCTGCTGAGTTATTGCCAACGGTTAGATATTATATAGCAATCCGGTTCAGAAAATGTGCAACTTGCAACAACCGATTTTAGATGGGCGATTTGAGATTTTAGATGCAAACGGCACATCTAAAATCTCAAATGTATCTGGTAATACCAGTTCGCCCCTTCCCCCTTTTTCAATTCTTTAATCTAAAATGGTATAACAGGTTAAAAGAGTCGATGCCAAGTCAATTCCTTTGTCGTCGCATTTAAATTCCAGCGCAGTAATTGAGTTGCAGATTTGCCAATAATTCCCGAAATTCCGATCGCCCTTCTCGGAGATTCAGTTGCCAGGGCGATCGCACTTTCGGCATCGCAAATCCCCCACTCCACCAAATTCTGCACTCCCGCCAACAGCGGCAGAGTAGTACCTGCCAAAGTAGCACATTCCAGGGTCGAGTGATAATCTAATCTTACCCAAGCTGTACCTTTTCTGACTTCAATTTGTCGGGAATCCCAAGGATAAACACCGTCAGGCAAACCCAAAGGAGCCAAAGCATCGCTCACTAAAAAAACGCCTTTTTGATACCTACCAGCGCGCAGCAAAAAATCAATCATTGTCGGAGAAACGTGTTTCCCGTCAGCAATTAAACCGCATTTTACCCCCGGAGAAACAATCGCCGCTCCCAACAAACCCGGTTCTCGGTGGTGCAAACTCGGCATCGCATTAAAAGCGTGAGTTACCATTGAAGCTCCCCGCTCAAATGCTTGCTGCGCTTGCTCTGCCGTCGCTTGGGAGTGTCCGAGACTCACGGAAATTCCCAAACTTTGCAAATAGGAAATGACTTCGCCTGTGCTGTCTAACTCCGGCGCTAAAGTAATTATTTTGACAATATCGCCACAATCTCCTAAAACTTGCTTGACATTTTCTATAGTTAGCGGTAACAAAAACTCAACTGGGTGAGCGCCTCGCTTCAGGGGGTTGAGAAAAGGGCCTTCGAGATGAACGCCGATAATTTCCGCTGTTTTGGCTTTATTGGTTGCGCCAACAGTAGTTTTTGCAGTACGGATATAATCAGCTATAGTCGAGAGCGATCGCCTAAACTTATCCAGCGAAGTTGTCACCAAAGTAGGCAAAAAAGCATCGACTCCCTGATTCCACAAAAATTGACAAATTTTTGGCAAAATTTCAATATGCTTGCTTTCTAAATCGGGAAAAGCAAAACCGAGAGCGCCGTTAATCTGCAAGTCAACACCGCCCAGAGAAAGCCAATCGCCTCCTACATCAACCACTTGCAAATGGGGAGGACAAATCCGTTTAAATACGGCGTCCATCGGCAAAACTTCTTGAATGATTCCCGTTTCGTCAACAGCAAGCATCTGCAAATCCTTGCAACCGGGGAGGCGAGCATTGAGAATATCTGTGGGGGTGGCAGTTGGGGTTGTGGCTTCAGTCATCCGATTTTAGATTTTAGATTTGAGATTTTAGATTTAATATTCGCTACGGATAAATCCGGTGGCTGGCGATGAGGAGGGGGAGCTTTTTGCTTTTTGCTGGCTCTAGGGCTGCTCAGACGGGGGCTTGTGGCCAAATTGCTTTTAAGGGTCAGTTTTGGTACAAAATATCTAAATTTGAGTTAACGCAATCATTTAAAATTAGCATTTATCTGAAATCTCAAATCGGAAAATTTTATGAATCAAGCGACAGTGGGAATTATCATGGGTAGCGATTCGGATTTGCCAACCATGAAAGATGCGATCGCAGTTTGCGAAGAATTCAACGTTGCTTGCTCCGTGGCGATCGTCTCGGCGCACCGTACCCCCTCGCGCATGGTGGAATACGCCCAAACCGCTCACCAACGAGGCTTGAAAGTCATTATCGCAGGTGCCGGGGGAGCGGCGCACCTCCCGGGTATGGTAGCATCTTTAACCCCATTGCCCGTAATTGGCGTGCCCGTACCGAGCCGCCACCTGCAAGGGGTAGATTCGCTGTACTCGATCGTGCAGATGCCAGCCGGGATACCCGTAGCAACAGTGGGGATCGGCAACGCTAAGAATGCTGGCTTGCTGGCAGTTCAGATACTGGCAGCTCATCAGCCAGAATTGCTAGAGCGAGTTTTGCATTACCGCAAAACTTTGTCCGAATCTGTACTGAAAAAACAAAATCAACTAGAAGAGCTAGGCTATCATAACTATCTCAATCTCAACAAATAATCCATAAACTTTTGTAGTAAGATTGGAAAGTTTTCCGAATATTGCTGAGCTTACTAGCCGTAAAGAGGGTAAAAGTGATTAAAATGACTGTCGGAAAGAAAAAGTCAAAACCCGTCAAGCGGGAGTCTTTAAATTTGTCAGCAGCTAAATATTTTACGAAAGTCAACAGGTTGAAGAAGTTACCACGGGCGATCGCCCGCCTCACTCCAAGTTGGCAAGCCTGCATACCTTTAGCTGCAATCATCGTCTTGGTGTGGGGATATGCGGGGGTAGCCCAAACAGCTCCCGCGCCAACCACCGAGGAACAATTAGCAAGCCTTAAGGTGGGCATGGATACCATGTGGGTCATGGTGGCGGCGATGCTAGTGTTCTTTATGAACGCCGGTTTCGGTATGTTGGAAACCGGTTTTTGCCGTCAGAAAAATGCGGTTAACGTGCTCTCCAAAAACTTGATTGTTTTTGCGCTTGCTACGATCGCATATTGGGCGATCGGCTTTGGCTTAATGTTCAGCAATGGCAACAATTTTATCGGCACCAGCGGCGGATTTTTCCTGTGGAACGTAGCTGACAACAGCCCCGCCACAGGAGAGGCTTATCAAGGCATTTTCGAGTCGCTTAACTGGACGGGAGTCCCCCTCAACGCTAAATTCTTTTTCCAATTAGTTTTTGCGGGAACTGCTGCGACGATCGTTTCTGGAGCCGTTGCAGAGCGAATTAAATTCCTTGAATTCTTAATTTTCAGCTTGCTGCTAGTAGGAATTGCTTACCCGATTACCGGACACTGGATTTGGGGCGGCGGCTGGCTGGCAGACGCAGGCTTCTGGGATTTTGCCGGTTCGACAGTGATTCACTCGGTAGGCGGTTGGGCTGCTTTGATGGGAGCGGCATTTTTGGGGCCGCGGATCGGCAAGTACCGCGACGGCGATACTGTGGCGATGCCGGGACACAATATGAGCATTGCCACCTTGGGCTGTTTGATTTTGTGGTTGGGCTGGTTTGGGTTTAATCCCGGTTCGACAATGGCAGTCGATCCCAATGCGATCGCCCACATTGCGATCACCACCAACACCGCCGGCGCCTTCGGGGGAATTGCTGCAACCATCACTGCTTGGCTGTACCTGGGCAAACCCGACCTTTCGATGATTATCAACGGCATCCTCGCCGGCTTAGTCGGCGTAACAGCTAGCTGCGCTTGGATCAACGTGCCCAACTCTGCCATTATCGGCACGATCGCCGGTATCCTGGTAGTTTTCGCAGTAACTTTCTTCGACAACTTGAAAATTGACGACCCTGTAGGCGCAACTTCAGTTCACTTAGTCTGTGGCATCTGGGGAACTCTGGCAGTTGGGCTGTTTGCTGACGGGCCTACAACTGGAATTTATACCGCAGGCCCTGCAGCCGGATTGCTTGTGGGCGGAGGTTTCGGTCAACTCTGGGCGCAGTTGGTCGGCATTATCTCTGTAGGCGGTATGACCGTGCTGCTGAGTACGATTTTTTGGCTGGCACTCAAAGCTTTGCTGGGTATCCGCGTTTCTGCTTTAGAGGAAGCTGAAGGTTTGGATATCGGCGAACATGGGATGGAAGCTTACACCGGGTTTGTGAAGGAAACGAGCTTGGATAACAGAAGTGAGAGCGGCTACGGCGTTTATGGTGGGGGTTCTGGTGGGAGGCCTAACAAAATGTAGAGCGTGCGAAGAGATCGATCAATTCAGCTTTCCTGTCCTAAATTAGCTATTTATCAGCTAATTCACCGCTTTATTCAGAAACACCCGAATCTGAAATACCCGCCAACTTATGGCTGTCTATCGTTGTGCTCGCGTTTCAATCTTCGATACGAACGCGGGCATATTTTTATTTTTAATTGACCTTTAATGGCGGACATATGGCGTTGCACAATTTGAGGATGATTATGGTGGGGTGTCCCGCCTGCTGTGAAAATACACCCCTTCGGGCGAAGAAAGTCCATCCGACAAAAAAATCAAAATCATCCCGCTATTATGCAACACCTTACATATAGTAGTTTGCGATTGCATGAGATGTGCGCCGCTAATTGGTAATTGGGAATTGAGAATCTGTAACTAACGAACTTTGCAAACGGGTGTATTGATTAGAGTTTACCGGCAATTGCTTTAAGTTCTTCAACGACGCGCTTGTTCTTGGGATTCCTGCTGCCATCAAGGCGGGCGGAGACAACAGTGATTATTTCTAGTATATCTTTAGCTAAATCCTCGTCACAGCTAGTATTTTCGGTTTGATTTATAATCACTACCTCTGTCCCAAAGTGTTCGCACAAATTAAAAATTAGTTCGGAACCAAACCTCAACAGTCGGTCTTTGTGAGTTAATACCAACCTTTCTACTTGATTGTCTGCGATCGCCCGAATTAGATGTTGTAAACCCCGCTTACTGTAATTAACCCCAGAACCTACATCCTCAATGATTTGGAATTGCCACCCCTGAGATGCACAAAACAATTCCAAAACTTGTTTTTGTCTGTCTAAATCATCTTTTTGGTTGTGGCTGCTAACCCGAGCGTAAGCTATGGTTAAAGCGCCGTTGGGTTTTAAGCCGAGAAGATGAGCTAGGTCATAGCGTCTGTGACCATTAGCGGTGCGTTCGGGTATTAGCTTGCCTTCGGCTTCCCACCGGCGCAAGGTGGAAGCGCTCACACCTTTAAGTTTGGCTGCTTCAGTTATAGTTAATTTTTTCATTTTTGGATTTTAGCATCAGAAATGGGTAATTTCGGTAAGTTTTAGATATATTTATGTCCCCGTCTGCAGGTTGGACAAGTCCGATTTATGGCAAGAAAGTTTGGTAGGCAGATTTTTTATGGTAAAGTAGTGCGAAAAAGCAAAGTTCTGCATCGCCGCCCTTGCCCAACACAGCACAGTGCTTGATTATTACAAGAATTGAGGCTTTAATTGAGCGGTAAAATTTGATGCAGCAATGAGTGCAAATTATTCGGTGTGATGGCTGCAAATAGCTTGAGTTTATGGAGAAGTTTGGAGGAGGTAGCAGAAGTAGAACTCATAAATCCCTCTTAGGGATGGAAGTTAGCCGATCGAAAACTGTTCCGGTTTGGGCTTTGCTATCTTTGGTGACGAACGGGGTACTGATAGTTACAGTCGCTCAACTACTGCTGCGGGGAAACAACTTGACAGAAAGCTTCCAGGCGAATGATGCGGTGAGGGCAGAAGCGGCCCAGGAACAAATTGGCCAACCGGCGATCTCTGCAAAGGCAGTGCTAGACGTGCCTGTTCCCGGGCCGCGACACAAATGGACTTACCAGCAGTGGGTGACGCAGTTGGGTCGCGAAGCTGAGGCGGCGGCGGCGAATCGACCCTCAAGACTGAGTGTTTTGGCTGGGGATTCTCTGAGTATGTGGTTTCCGACCAAGCTGTTACCAGCCGATCGAATTTGGCTGAATCAAGGGATTTCGGGGGAGACTTCGGTGGGTTTGCTGAAGCGGTTGCAGTTGTTCGATCGAACTGCGCCGGATACCGTGTTTGTGATGATCGGGATTAACGATTTGTTGCGGGGGGCCGGCGACGAAGGGATTTTGGACAACCAGCGGCAGATAATTCGCGATTTGCGGTGGGCTCACCCCAAAGCACAAGTTGTGGTGCAGTCGATTTTGCCGCACAGCGGGGAACAAGCTACTTGGGAAAATCGCGATCGGCTGTTGGCGATTCCTAACAGTCGGATTCGGGCAATAAATCGACGGCTGAAAGAAATTGCTAGTTCGGAAAATGTTTTGTATCTGGATTTGTACCCGCTGTTTGCGGATGCTGAGGGCAATTTGCCAACCGAACTCAGCACCGATGGCTTGCACCTTAACGATCAAGGTTATCTGGTTTGGCGATCGGCCCTGCAACTGTTCGATCAGATGCAGTTGAAAAATGAGTCATGAGTTATTAGTCATTAGTCCTTAGTCATTAGTCCTTAGTCATTAGTCCTTAGTCATTAGTCATTAGTCATTAGTCATTAGTCATTAGTCATTAGTCATTAGTCATTAGTCCTTAGTCATTAGTCCTTAGTCATTAGTCCTTAGTCATTAGTCCTTAGTTAGAAAGATCAAGGATGAAGTCATATTCTCCCCAACTCTCCCCCTCTCCGGTTACTGTGCTATCACTGGCTATGTCAAGTATCGAATGATACATTAAGAAATATGATAGTTAGCTATTTAGTATAGGGTGATACAGAATAACGGTTTGTACAAATGGTGCAATCCAAAAGGCATAGACCATTAGATTGAGAGTTGACGAATTTAGATGAGTCCGGCTATACGAAGTCGGGGGGTTGAGGATTGGGGAATTATCTATTGAAGATTTGTTCCGCTAAAACAGGGACTTAAAACCAAATAACTATTGCATCTAAAATCCTCGCATCTAAAATCGGCTCGGTCTTCCCTGAAAATTGCTGAGTATGAGAAGGTACAACTAACGTGATCAAAAAAAGTTTAACGATCGGCATCATCGCGCTGTGGCTGTTAAGCGTGCCGCTGACCGGCAATGCCTTAGCTCAAGATGCTGGTGCCGCGGCTGCGGTGGTGCCGAATCCGATCGATAGCGGCGATACGGCCTGGATGTTGGTGTCCTCAGCCCTGGTATTGCTGATGACACCAGGGCTGGCATTTTTCTACGGGGGACTGGTGCGATCGCGCAACGTCCTCAACACCATGATGATGAGCTTGGTGATGATGGGAACGATCGGCGTCACCTGGACGTTGTGGGGGTACAGTTTAGCCTTTGATGTCACCGCCAGCAACCTCAATGATAAAGGGTTTGGTCAAGGGATCGAAAGCTTCATCGGCGGTTTCGACTGGATGTTCTTGAACAACGTCACGGCGGACACCCCAGATCCGATCGGCTACGCACCGACAATACCCCACCAAGTCTTCATGGTGTACCAGATGATGTTCGCGATCATCACTCCAGCCTTGATTTCAGGGGCGATCGTCGAAAGGGTAACATTTAAAGCCTATTTCTGGTTCGTGTTGCTGTGGTCTACCTTCATCTACTCTCCTTTAGCCCACTGGGTTTGGGGTAGAGGCTGGCTGGCGGCGATCGGATCTCTGGACTTTGCCGGCGGCACAGTCGTACACATTAGTTCCGGTGTTTCTGCCGTTGTCGCAGCTTGGATGATCGGGCCCCGCAAAGACCACTTGAACAAGCCCCACACCCCCCACAACGTACCCTACGTCTTGCTGGGAATTGGGATGCTGTGGTTCGGCTGGTTTGGCTTCAACGGCGGTAGCGCTTTGGGATCTGGTTCTTTAGCAACAGTGGCTTTTGTCACCACGATGATTTCTGCTGCAGCCGGCGGTTTAACTTGGACAATTGTGGAATGGGTGCTCAGAGGCAAACCGACAGCAGTGGGAATAGCTAGCGGTTTCCTCGCGGGATTGGTGGGAATCACACCTGCTGCTGGATTCGTGCTTCCAGTGGGAGCGCTTTTGATCGGATCGATTACTTCGGTTTGCTGCTTCTTTGCCGTTAGCTGGCGCGCTAAGCTGGGATTTGACGACTCTTTGGATACCTTCCCGGTTCACGGCGTAGGCGGAACTGTGGGCGCGATTCTGACTGGCTTATTTGCGACTAAAGCCGTTAACGCAGCCGGAAATAACGGGCTGTTTGCCGGGAATCCGGGGCTAATTGTGACCCAGTTTGTAGGCGTTCTAGTTACTTACGTGTTTGCGGGTGTCGGCACTTTTGCGATCCTGAAAATTTTGGAACAGTTTATGGAACTGCGAGTGCCCTCATCTGCTGAAGACCAAGGTTTGGATATCGGCCAGCACGGGGAAGAAGCTTACGGTGAGGATTTCGCCGGCGGTTTCAGTTCGTTTGAATCGAGTTCTCCTTTTGCGCCGAAGAAGGTTTGAAAAGACCATAAGCTGTTGTGCATTTAAATAGAATGTCAAAAAACAATCTAATTCTTGTGGGGAGTAGGGGTTGGGCCTAAGAGCCCGCCCTGAATATGCAATTTAAATGCGTGACAGCTTAAGACTGACGCACTCAAGCCTGTGAAACCCAGTTTCTTTGGAGATTTATCGACTCCCAACCCAGATTTTTCTAATAAACCGGATTTCTTTGCGGGATTTTGTGCAGCACAAGGTTTGAATCTGTAATTTGCAGTCAGACTCAATAATAGTAGTTGGGTTGCCCCGTTTTGCAATTGTTGCAGGCGGGGTTTTCAAATTTGAGATGAGAGTTCTCCAATGGTTCTAAAATCAAAGGTAATTAACCTAGATTTCTACTCGATACCGCATGGATACTAAAGCTTTTAAACGATCGCTCCAACAGTCTGAAAACTACCACCGCAAGGGTTTCGGACACGAAGCCGAGGTAGCTGGGGTGATGCAGACGGCTTATCAAAGCAGTCTGATCCAGCAAATTCGCGACAATAATTACAGGCTGGAACGCGGCGCAGTTACAATCCGGCTGGCTCAGGCTTTTGGCTTTTGCTGGGGGGTGGAACGCGCTGTAGCTATTGCTTACGAGACTCGCCAGCATTTCCCCTCGGAACGGATTTGGATTACTAATGAGATTATTCATAATCCGTCTGTCAATGAGCATTTGCGGGATATGGAGGTGGGTTTTATTGCTGTTGAGAATGGGCAGAAAAATTTTTCGGTTGTCGATAGTGGCGATGTGGTAATTTTACCTGCTTTTGGAGCGAGCGTGCAAGAAATGCAGTTGCTTAATGATAAGGGCTGCAAGATTGTTGATACTACTTGTCCTTGGGTTTCTAAGGTTTGGAATACTGTTGAGAAGCACAAAAAAAAGGATTACACTTCGATTATTCACGGTCAGTACAAGCACGAAGAAACTGTGGCGACGAGTTCTTTTGCTGATAAGTATTTGATTGTGCTCAATTGGCAAGAAGCTGAATATGTCAGCAATTATATCTTGCATGGGGGCGATCGCGATGAGTTTCTTGCTAAGTTTAGTAAGGCTTATTCTGCTGGTTTTGACCCGGATCGGGATTTAGAAATGGTGGGGATTGCTAACCAAACTACTATGCTCAAAACTGAGACAGAGAATATTGGCAAGTTGTTTGAAAAAACGATGATGCGGAAGTTCGGGCCGGAGAATTTGAGCGAGCATTTTCTGAGTTTTAATACTATCTGCGATGCGACTCAGGAACGGCAAGATGCTATGTTGAGTTTGGTTGAGGAAAAGTTGGATTTGATGCTGGTGATTGGGGGTTTTAATTCTTCTAATACTACGCATTTGCAGGAAATTGCGATCGACAAAACTCTTCCTTCTTATCATATTGATTGTGCGGAGCGCATTTTACCGGGAAATCGGATCGAACACAAGCCTTTGGGGGGAGATTTGGTCGTAACTGAAGGTTGGCTACCGGATGGTAAAATTGTAGTCGGCGTGACTTCGGGTGCTTCTACGCCTGATAAGGTTGTTGAAGATGCGATCGATCGCATTTTCGCGATGAAAGCAGCGGCTGCGATTGTGTAATTATATTGTTGCGCCACTGCACTCGGAATCATAATTTTCTCAGTTAATTTTCTCAGTGCAGGGCGAGTGTCTCTTTGCGAGTGCGAGCGTCTCGCTCGCACTCGCAAAAAGATATACAGCATATTCCATATATGTGTAGTACAGAGAAACCGGGTTTCTTGAACAGAATCAGTTTAAAGGCTTGAACTGTAAAGAAACCCGGTTTCTGAGGTGTACTTCACAAACCTGGAATATGCTGTAATTCCCATGTTAAACTAATTTCCACCCCTTAATTCTCCCCAATTACCCGATCGCTCGCATTTCTGATTTCTCATACTCTTCACCCGCGTCATCACCTCTATAAATTTCTCCCTGCCTCCCACAGATTATTTTTTAAATAAAATATTAAAAATTCGCCTTTTTTTTTTGGGTAAAAAGCTTGACTTTGCTAGATTGATAATGTATTATTAGATAATGGGAGTGGTGACAAAATTTAAATTTATGTCACCACTCCCATTATCTAAAATATACCCCAAAAATCAACAGGAGTCAATAGGTAAAAACTCTTTTCTTTACGCCGCAATTTGAAACTTTCAAAGGAAGACGAACGATACAAAAATCGATGCAAAAAAAGGCGAATTAAGCTTTGCAGGCTATCTTAGATTGTCTGGTGTCTGCCTGAATCACGAGACGCAAGAGAGCGATTTAGGCCATCTCCGACTTAAGGGGGATGCGAGGAACATGGAGACTAAACTAGAAACAAGATCGATCGCAAATTTGCTCCTTAAATTTGTAGGCTTTAGCTGACTGCCGGCCCGCGCCCAAAATTGGCGTAATCTGCATCCCGCTACAATAAAAGAAAAAGCAGGACTCGCGTGCCATCATTTCATGAAACAATCCCTGACTCGCCAAATCACCGCAGGTATCGGAATGGCCGTGGCGCTGCTAATTTTAAATGCGGCAACTTCCTACCGCAATACTCTCAAGTTAGTCGAAAACAAACGCTGGGTGAGCCACACTCACCGAGTTTTAACCGAACTCGAAGCCACGCTTTCTACCTTAAAAGATGCTGAAACCGGACAGCGCGGTTATTTGCTGACGGGAGAAGAACGTTATTTAGAACCCTATCACAGCGCGATCGCCCGCATCAACCAACAAGTAGTCGGATTGCAGCAGCTAACCGCCGACAACAACCGGCAGCAACAGCGCATTCGCGACTTGAAAATTGCGATCGACTCTAAATTAGCCGAACTTGAAAAAACCATCAATCTGCGACGCCAACAAAACTTAGAAGCAGCCCTGCGGCGAGTAAAATCCGGTAGGGAAAAGCAAATCATGGGCGACATTCGGCAGCAGATAGCCACAATGACAGCGGAAGAAACTCAGCTATTACAGCAGCGCGCCCGAGAATCTCAAACGAGTGCTACTTTGACAATCCTGACTTTTACCGTTGCCGCTTTAGTAAATTTCCTGTTGATGGTGTTGGTTTACTATTTGGTGAAGCGCGATCGAACTTTGCGCGACAATGCCGAAATCAAGCAAAATCAACTCTTAGAACAGCTAGAACACGATCGCCACTTCCTACAATTAACCGAAGAACGTTTCCGCCGCGCCATTATCGAGGCACCCCTCCCAATTATGCTGCACGCTGAAAACGGACAAGTTTTGCAAATTAACTCGGCTTGGACAGAATTCTCAGGCTACCAACACTCAGAAATTCCCACAATTGAAGATTGGACAGAAAAAGCTTACCACAGCCGCAAATCGCTAGTGCAAGCAGATATCGATCGGCTGCACCAATTAAACACCCGCATTTCTGAAGGCGAATATATGATTGCCACAGCCAGCGGCGAAACTCGCATTTGGGACTTTTATTCCGCACCTTTAGGCGAGCTTTCCGACGGCAGAAGTTTAGTAATTAGTACCGCCATTGACATAACCGCCCGCAAGCAAGCAGAAGCGGAAATTCGGATGCTCAACGCTACCTTAGAAAGGCGAGTGGAACTCCGCACAAATCAACTTCAAGCAGCTAACGAAGAATTAGAAGCTTTCACCTATACCGTTGCCCACGATTTGCGTGCTCCCCTGCGGGGAATGCAGGGATTGGCTGAAGCTTTATTAGAAGATTACCGTGACATCCTCGACGAACTCGGTCAAGAATACGCCCAGCAAATTGTTAATTCTGGGCAACAACTACAAGAATTAATCGAAGATTTGCTAGCTTACAGCCGCCTCAGCCGCACGGATTTATCGCTGCAAGTTTTAGACTTAGAATCTGCTGTGGCCGAGGCAATTGCTATGGTAAAAGCCGACGCTAAATCCAGGCACGCTCAAATCAGTGTTCAATCGCCCTTGCCTGCGGTAATGGCCCACCGCGTTACTTTAGTTCAAGTAATCGCCAATCTGCTCACCAATGCCATAAAATTTGTGGAAGGCGCACCGCCGCAAGTGCAGATATGGGCCGAGGAAATAGAGCTGCCTCAAGAGGGAGAGACAGACAGGGATATAGCGAGAAAATTGGAAATGCAAACTGTGGGACAGTGGGAACATTCCCAGTTACTTATGACCAGCCCTCTATTGCCAGTCCCCACGATCCGTCTGTGGGTAGAAGACAACGGCATCGGTATTGCTCCGGAACATCAAAAACGCATTTTTCGGGTTTTTGAACGGCTGCACGGTATCGAGTCTTACCCCGGAACTGGTATAGGATTAGCTATTGTAAAAAAAGGAGTCGATCGCATGGGCGGTCAAGTTGGAGTGGAATCTCAATTAGGACAAGGCAGTCGATTTTGGATACAACTGAGGAAGCATGACGCAAACGCAGACGATTTTGCTGGTGGAAGATAACCCCGTTGATATTCTATTGATGCAGCGGGCCTTTCGCAATGAGACTTTTGCTAATACTTCGCTGCAAATTGTCCGAGATGGAGATGCAGCGGTTTTTTATTTAAATGGAGACGGAGAATACAGCGATCGCGATCTCTATCCTTTACCTGCGATAATTTTACTAGACTTGAAATTGCCCAGGCGATCCGGTCATGAGGTTCTGGTTTGGCTGAGGCAGCAGCCGGAACTAAAACGCTTGCCGGTGGTTATGCTTACTTCTTCTAGGCAAACACCTGATGTCAAGCGAGCTTACGATTTAGGGGTAAATTCATATTTGGTTAAACCGGTCGGGTTTGCTTCTTTATTGGAAATGATGCAGAGTTTTAGCGAGTATTGGCTCAACTATAGCGAACTGCCGGAACCTAGCGAATTTTCGGGTTTGTAGTAGCCGTTTCCCGGTTTTTATTGCTTGTTTCCTCGTTACCAGGCTCTGTCGGGTAACGAGTAAATTAAGTTTCTCGTGAGTAAGCCCGTCCTCTATCATCTTAAAGGGGCAATTTCCCACATTTTTATGATGATCGATCGCCACTCTAAGCTAATAGCAAAATTATTAATTGTTAAAGTGGTACACATTCTGGTAATTGACGACAACCCAACAGATAGGCTGCTCGTCAAACGCGAATTAGAGCGGCAATTCTCGCAATTGCAAATAACGGAAATTTGCGACGATAGATTATTCGGGGAAGCACTGAAACGAGGCGGATTCCATCTGGTAATTACTGATTACCAAGTACGCTGGACAAACGGTTTAGATGTGCTTCAAACTATTAAAGCCAGTTATCCAGAATGCCCGATTTTAATGTTTACGAATACTGCAACGAAGAAATTGCTGTAGAGGCGATGAAATCCGGCTTGGACGACTACATTATCAAGTCGCCGAAGCACTATGTCCGCCTTTGCGTTACGGTTCGCGCAGTGCTCGATCGAGTTGCCGCCTGGAAGTCGCCCGACTGGAAAATCAACTTCATTCCCTGCTAGAACACTTAAATGTCGGAGTTTTTCGAGCGACTTCCGAGGGGCGGCTTTTGGAAAGCAATCAAGCTTTTTTGCGCTTGTTTGATGCTAGCAATTTAGCAGATGTTCAAGGGATTTATCTGCAGCAATTGTTTGTGCAACCCCTAGATTCAGGCAGGGCTGTTTCGGGGCAACCACGGGGGGATTGTCCCTACGGAAAACCAGGGTTTTGTAGGGGCGGTGCTACCCCTACTCCCCGTGCCCGCCCAGCCCATAGACGAGGGGGTCGGGGTTTCAGATATCGCGGCAACCACGGGGGGATTGCCCGTACAAGACAATGAAACAGCCCTGCTAGATTCAGGGGAGTCTCGGTCTCAAAATATCGAAATTACCTTTCCTTTGGCAGACGGTCGAGTAAAATGGATTCGGTTTACTCAATATCTCTACAGCGCAGAAGGTGAAAGTACCATTGAGGGATTGGTTGAAGATATTACTGAACTCAAGCAGGCTGAACTTGCTTTGCGGGAATTTAATGAAACTTTGGAAGAGCGGGTGAGAGAGCGTACTGCTGAGTTAGAAGAAGTTAACGCACAGCTCGAATCGTTTACCTATTCAGTTTCTCACGACTTGCGCGCTCCTCTGCGGGGAATTTCGTTTTTTGCTGAAATGTTGCTTAAAGATAAAGCCAGCGAGTTGGATGCTACTGCACAGGATTACTTGTATCGGATTAATGACGCCGCAAGTCTGATGAATACTTTAATCGAAAATTTGCTAGAGTACAGCCGCCTCAGCAAAGCTAACTTGCCACTAAAAGCAGTCTCTGATACTTTTAATCCAGACAATCCCCGACAATCGGCAACAATCTGAATATAGCACACTCATCAGACAGGTCCCAGAGTATGGTGGTATCCCACAAAGCTTTGAGAAAAATCCCCAAAGCACCATTAAAATCGCGGGGTATTTCATAACCACAATTGGGACATTTAAAACTTTTAGAGCCACCCAATTTTTTGTGAATATGACCGCATTTTGTACAAGTTTTAGAAGTGTATTCTTCAGTCACCCTAACCAATCTCGAACCGTAACGATTACAGAGATGTTCTAAGGTTTGGGAGAATTGATAGAATGCCCAAGTCATCATTGCTCTCGCCGACTTAGAATTGAGCTTGCGAGTACCTCTTGCCACCATCTGAGAAGTTTCAAAAGTAGGTAAGTAAATAACATCATAATTCCTAGCCAAGTGACTTGCTACTTGCTTGTGAATCTCAGAGCGTAGGTTTTTAATTTTTGTCCTCACCCTTTCCATAGCTTGTTTTAATCGATAGCGTAATCGAGAAAACTCGCTACCTTGAGAGCGACTAAGTTTTGATTGCATTTTGTCCAAATGTTGACACAACCTAGCAATCTTCCCAAAGTCGTGTTTGCCAAATTCAGTAAAAGAATTACCATCAAACCCGGTCAAAAAACAGCGCAGTCCGGGGTCAAGTGCGATAGTCTTGCCACCATTCTTAGGTTCTGGAACGTCCATCTCTACAGGCATATTTACAAACCAGCGCCCCTTGTTGTAGGTGACTTCTACGGCTTTGTCGTAGTTGATTAAGCAGAAATCTTGCCCAGTCCACAGAGACTTCTCCAAACCTTTGCTAGCGTTGGTCATTAGATGACCGTTCTTATAGTCCCCCGGAGCGAACTGAATAGTCTGTTTTTGGGCTCGGATCGATCTGAATCGAGCTAACTTCAATCCGGCTAAAGGATTAATTTTTGCCTGTTTTCCTTTGCCTATTTGGGCGGGCTGCTTGTCGGTTTTCTTCCAAGCTGTATAAGCCTCAAAGAGTGCGTTATCTAAACCGTGAGCTATGCCTAATTCTTTGCACCACTCAGGGATTATCTGGTAGTCCAAGGTTTTACAAAAGCTCCGAAAAGCTTGCTTGCCTGAAGTTTTTAAAACTGGCTGATTAGTTTTTTTGTCCACAGTGTAATAGGTAAACTTTCCTTGATGTTGATTCAGATAAGCAATTGCGTTATTGTAAACTTTTCGATTAGCATGAATCCTCAACATCCAGACTTTCTTCGTCTCCCCCTTTGGATAGACTCGGTACGTCAGAGTCTTCAATGATTTGCTTTTTGTACTTTCTGAGTCCGTAAAGTCGGCAACGGTCGCCGTGGACGATTGCGAGTATGTCTTCAACCATTTCTCTTTCTGGACTAAGTGAACTATTGTTGAGAACCAAAATCTTACACCCGCCCCGCTCGGCAAACCATGAGATAAGATCGAATCCGAACCTGCATCATCTATCTTTTGAGGCAATGACAACCATTCCGATGTCGCCCGTGTAAATGTGTTCCAGTAGGGCGATAAGACCTTTGCGCTTGAAGTTAAGCCCACTCCCGATGTCTTGGATGATTTCACATCCGGGGTAGCGAGACAAAAGAAAGTCAGCCTGTCGAATAAGGTCGGCTTTTTGACTTCGACTGCTAACTCTGGCGTAGAGGATGGTTGGTTTAGTAGATGGAATATTGACAACTGAGTCTCCGTCGTATCGTCGCTGTCCTGATGGTGTTCTGTACGCTTTGATTTTCCCTTCTTTTTCCCACCGCTAAGCGTGTTTTTGAACATACTCCGAGTCGTTGAATAGCGATTCTTGGTGGTACATATTTGGACATATCTGGGTTTGGTTAGGTGAATTATTCCAGCCTATACCAATTGTCTAATTTATAACGGAAATGTCTAAGAAAAGCCCGTCCTAGGGATTACTCTTCATTTAATTGTGGCTCGATCGATCGCGCAACTAGAGGCGGAAATTGCCGAAAAACAAGCTCGGATAACGGTTGTCGAACCGCTACCTACGGTGTTGGCCCATCCTGCTACGCTGCTGCAAGTCTTGACTAACTTGCTCTCCAACGCTCCACCAGTTCGTGCAGCCGGGGATAGAGCCGCAGGTGCGAGTTTATGCAGAAGCTGAGGAAGAATATATCTATCTTTGGGTAGAAGACAACGGCATTGGTATTGCAGAAAGATTTCAAGAGAGGATTTTTGGGTTGTTCGATCGCCTGCATGGTCAAGAAGTTTATCCAGGGACGGGAATAGGGCTGGCGATCGCGAGCAAAGGAGTCGATCGGATGGGGGGCGCGATCGGGCTGAAATCGACTCTGGGAATCGGTACCAGCTTCTGGGTAAAATTACGCAAGTGCGAGAGTTGAGGAAGCAAGTTCGGCAACGCGCAGTGAATCGGGATTTACAAGATGAGGTTCTAGGGAAGAGGGTTTTAACAGTAATATTCTGCTGTAGCCCAAAGAATCAATCAACCCGCTTGTGCACACCCGAAGACACAATAAACAATTAGTATAGTAAAAGTTAAGTAATCTCTTGCACCTTTCCCGCCTGAGCAGGCTTTCTGATCCGTTTTAGAACAACTTACTTAATTAATTTGCTTGTGGCAACGCCCCTAAAAGGCTGGTTGAGGATGTCAAGAGCTTTAAAATATAATAAAATACAAGCAAAATACAATAAAATTATTGGCAAGTCTAATTAACCCACCAAGTACATATTTAAATTGTCGAGATTGCTCACTAACATATTGTTAGATTTAAGAATGTTTGCGCCCATACAAAAACTAAAAGGCTAATGGTGTCTATTCTATTAATCGACGACAACCCGAACGATCGCCTGATGATCGAGCGAGAACTGAGGAAAACTTTTCCTGATTTAGAAATTAAGTCGGTTATTGATATCCAATCTCTCGAACAAATCCTGGTCGCCGGGGGTTTTGACCTAGTAATTACCGACTACCAACTGCACTGGAGCGACGGATTAACTATTTTCCGCAAAGTTCAAAGCCGCTACCCAAATTGTCCGGTAATTATGTGTACTGACAGCGGCAGCGAACAAGTGGCAGTCGAAGCTATGAAAGCTGGTTTGAGCGATTACGTGTTCAAAGGGCGGCACTTAAAGCGACTGGCGGCGGCAGTGGGCGAAAGCTTGAAAAATCAGCAGTTGCGCCAGAACTACGCGAAAACGTCGGCGCAGTTGGCAATTTCGGAGGAAAGGCTGAGGTTGGCGATCGAAGCCTCGAAAATGGGAACTTGGGATTGGAATTTATTAAATGGCGAGGTGGTTTGGTCGGAGGGACACGAACTGTTATTCGGGCTGGAAAAAGGCAGTTTTGCGGGAACTTACGAAGCGTTTTTTAGCTGCATTCACCCGGATGACCAGGCCTCGATCGCCCGGGCTGTTGCCTTTGCTTTAGAAAACAAAATAGAATACCAATACGAATTTAGAGTCATTTGGCCCGACAGCAGCTTGCACTGGATCGCGAGTAGGGGCAAGTTTTTTGAGGATGGTACGGGTAAATCGGTGCGAGCAATCGGCGTGGTTTGGGATATTACCGATCGTAAATTATCCGAAGCCCGGGTGCAAGAAAGCGAGGAAAACTTGCGCTTTGCCCTAGAAGCAGCTAATACGGTGGCTTTTACATGGGATGTGGCATCCGGGGAAGTCCGCCGTTCGTCCAATGCCGAAACACACCTTGGTTTTGGCCCAGACAGCACCGTCGGTACTTTTGAGCAAAAAAAGAATGCGGTGCATCCAGAAGACCGCGAAAGCTTTTTGGCAGATTTGGATGCCGCACTCAGCGGGACGGGAGTTTACGAGTCGGAATACCGCCACGTGCGCCCCGACGGCTCAGTGATTTGGCTCCACGACAAAGGGCGGGTGGTTTTTGAGGCATCGGGCACCCCCCCTCGGCTGTTCGGCGTGGCGATCGACATTACGGATCGCAAACAGTTAGAATACGAGCGCTCGCGGGCCAACGCGCGCGAGCGCTCGTATTTGCGCCGCCTGCAAAAGTTAACCTCCGCGTCAGTTGCTATCAACTCCACGCTGTCGGTGGCAGAAATACTTCAGTTAGCTGCCGATAGCGCCCGCCAAATTCTGGAAGTCCACCAGGTAGCGGTCAACCTCAACCCGGCGGCTAACTGGGATGCGGGAATTAGCAAGTTTTCCATGTCAGAAAAATACGCCGCGTGGCAAGATTACTGCGAAGAACCAGACGGTACGGGCATTTACCAACAAGTTTGCCAGCAGCAACAGCCGATGCGAATGACTCAAAGCGAGTTAGAGGCTCACCCGGCCTGGCGGGAGTTGGGCAAGGCTGCGGGGAAGCGCCCGCCGATGCGGGGCTGGCTGGCTGTACCGCTGACGGGTCGGGACGGCAGAAATCTGGGATTGATTCAGTTGTCGGACAAGTATGAGGGGGAGTTTGCCGAAGATGATGAAACTATTTTAATGCAGTTGGCTCAGGCGGTGTCGGGGGCGATCGACAATGCCCGACTTTACGAGGAATCTCAACAAGCAAATCGCATGAAAGATGAGTTTTTGGCAACTCTTTCTCACGAGCTGCGATCGCCCTTAAACGCGATTTTGGGCTGGGCGCAACTGCTGCGGCACCGCAGTTTTAGTCCGGCTGCTACTGGGCGGGCTTTAGAAACGATCGAGCGAAATGCTAAATTGCAAACTCAATTGATTGATGATTTGCTGGATATTTCTAGGATTATTCGCGGCAAGTTGACTTTGAATCCTTGTGCGGTAAATTTGATTTCGATGGTGGAAGGAGCGGTGAATACGGTGCGGTTGGCCGCCGATGCTAAGTCGATCGATTTACGGTTTGCAATTGTAGATTTGGGCTTGGAGACTGCAGAGTTTTCCCAACCCGGGGAGATTTCTGGCAATCCTGAATCTCCGTTAAATCCGAAATTTTGGGTATCAGGAGACCCCGGCCGCTTGCAGCAAGTGATTTGGAATTTGCTGACGAATGCGATTAAGTTTACGCCGCGCGGGGGGCGAGTTGAAATCCGGCTTTCGAGAGTTGATTCGGAGGTTGAGTTGGCTGTTACCGACACGGGAATTGGGGTTGCACCGAATTTTTTGCCTTACGTGTTTGAGTCTTTCCGCCAAGCGGATGCTACGATTACTCGCAATTATAGCGGTTTGGGGCTGGGTCTGGCGATCGTCCGGCAGTTGGTGGAACTCCACGGTGGCACGGTTTGGGCGAGCAGTCCGGGACTGGATATGGGATCGACTTTTACTTTCCGTCTCCCTGCGATGCAGCTAAATTCGATCGCCGGTGAGGAAGGGCAGGTTTTGACTGGCCCTGGTAATTTACTGGGAGTTAAGGTTTTGCTGGTTGATGACGAGGTTGATTCGCGGGAATTTATGAGGTTTGTCTTGGCGGATTCCGGGGCCGCTGTCAGGGCTGCATCGTCTGCTGCTGAGGCCTTTGAGGTGGCTTCGCAGTTTGAGCCGGATGTTGTGGTCAGCGATATCGGAATGCCGGAGGAAGACGGCTATTCGCTGCTACGAAGGCTGCGTTCTTTGAACACGCAGACAGGGAAATTTTGGGCGATCGCTCTGACGGCTTATGCTAGGGATGAAGACCGCGATCGTGCTTTTGCTGCAGGTTTCGATCGGCATCTGTCTAAACCTGTGCAACCCGATGTGTTGGTAGAGACTATAGTCAAGTTGAGGCAGCAAGGGCTAACAACTTAAAAAAATCTCTTAATAAAT